>JAJUGN010000036.1 GCA_029265975.1 Clostridiales bacterium | reverse complement strand
TGCGGACGCAATACCTCAGCTTGTCAAAAAACTTGTTTACTACAAAAAAGCTTCGCAGAATTTCCGCCACGAATGGCGGAAACAAAGTCAAATCTGTCATTTCCGGCGGCGTGTACGTCGGAAATGACACCTCTCATGACGGGCGCGGCAGAGCGTCCGTCATTAAGCCCCCCTTGTCAAAAAAGCCCTTTGGGCTTTTTTGACAGTCTGAGGTATTGCGGACGCAATACCTTTGTTCTTGTCTTTCTGCCTTCCTTATGTCAGTTAAAATACTTCTGTGGAGAGTGTCGATGAAAAACATACTGGAGTATCTTGAGGCGTCCGCAAAATATTATCCCGAAAAAGCGGCTTTTACCGACGAGAGCACCGAGATAACCTACCGCCTTGCGGTCAATAAGGCTATGGCCATAGGCAGCAGCCTTGCGTCTCTCGGCGTCAGAAACGCCCCCGTGGCGGTTTTGATGGACAACTGCGCCGACAGTCTGGTCGCGTATTTCGGGGTTGTTTACAGCGGAAATTTTTACGTCGTGATAGACGCAAAAATGCCCTCGGATCGTATAAACGTCATCTTTGAAACCCTTCGGCCTGTCGCCGTGCTCACCGACAGGAAGCACGAGGAAAAAGCCCTGGGGCTTAAATTCGGCGGCAGGATTTTCATATATGAGGATTCCTCGTCCTGTCCGATAGATTATCCTAAAATGAACGAGATAAGGATGCGGGCGATAGACACGGATCCGCTTTACGCCCTCTTCACTTCCGGCTCGACGGGCGTCCCGAAAGGCGCCGTGATCTGCCACAGAAGCGTGATCGCATATGCCGAATGGATACAGGAGACCTTCGGCATCGACGAGAGCACGCAGTTCGGCAGCCAGACGCCTTTTTATTTCAGCATGTCAGTGCTTGATATTTTCTCGACCATCAAGGCGGGCTGCACGCTGCATATACTGCCGAAAAAATTCTTTTCATTCCCCGTCAGGCTGCTTCAGTATATGAACGAAAAGCATGTCGACACGATATACTGGGTGCCCTCCGCCCTGTCCATAATATCAAACCTTAAGGCTCTCGATTATGTGCCCCTGCCGGAGCTTAAGAGAGTGCTTTTCGCGGGCGAGGTAATGCCGACAAAACAGCTCAACTACTGGATATCGAAGCTGCCCGGCGTGCTTTTTGCAAACCTTTACGGACCCACCGAGATAACGGACATCTGCACCTATTACGTCGTCGACCGCAAATTTGCGGACGACGAGGCTCTGCCTATAGGCAGGGCCTGCTCCAACTGCGATGTCATCGTTATAAAGGACGACGGCACGGAGGCCGCCCCCGGAGAGGAGGGCGAGCTCTGCGTCAGAGGCTCCTTCCTGGCTCTGGGCTATTACAACAACCCCGAGAAGACCTCTCAGGTTTTCGTACAGAACCCGCTCAACCCGCACTATCCGGAGCTTATTTACAAGACGGGCGACCTCGTCAGGTACAACGAGCGCGGAGAGCTCATTTACATAACGCGCACGGACTTCCAGATTAAGCGCATGGGCTACCGCATAGAGCTGGGAGAAATAGAAACGGCCGTGGGCTCAATGGACTGCATAAAGGCCTGCGCCTGCGTCTTTGACGACCAAAACGACAGAATAGTTCTGGTATATCAGGGCGATGTAGGAGACGAGGCCGTCAGAGAAGTCATAAAAGCGAAGCTTCCGGAATATATGCATCCTAACAGACTCGTTCAGGTGGATTCCATGCCGCTCAACTCCAACGGCAAGATCGACAGGAACCGCCTGAAAAGCAGCTATCATACGCTGTAAAACAATCGGAGGTCGACATCATGGACAAATTGCTTGAAATACTTCAGGATCTGAAGCCCGGCGTGGACTTTGCTCTTGAGGACGATCTGATAGAGGACGGAATCCTGAGCTCCCTGGAAATAATGACGCTTGTGGTTGAACTATGCAGCGAGTTCGGCATAGAAATATCCCCGCTCGACATAGTTCCCGAAAACTTCAAATCCGCGCGGGCAATGCACGCGCTCATAACTCGGCTAAGGGACGAGGATTAAAGCATAATGGCCTATAATTCATATCTTTACATCGTTGTGTTCCTCGGCCTCACGCTTCTGCTCTACTATGCGGTGCCAAAAAGGTTTCGATGGATCATACTGCTGCTTGCAAGCTGGGTTTTCTATTACTTATCCAGCGGAAATCTCATAATATATCTTCTCATTTCAACGGCTTCCGTCTATATCTGCGGTCTGTGGCTCGGAAGGATCATAGAAAGCTACGAGAACGCCAAGGCGTCGGTGCCCAGGGAAGAAAGAAAAGCCTTCTCCGACAGGACCGCAAGGCGGAAAAAGCTTGTTGTTTTCCTCGCCCTGCTCGTCAACTTCGGCTTGCTGGCCTTCCTCAAGTACTCGAACTTCTTTGCGGATAACGCGAACACCATATCAAAGCTCCTTAATCTGAACGTTTTGATCCGTTCCCGCAGAATAACGCTGCCTCTCGGAATATCCTTTTACACCCTCATGGCCGCCTCATATATAATAGACGTATACCGCGGAAAATGCAGGGCTGATAAGAATCCCGCCAGGATAGCCCTGTTTCTGAGCTTTTTCCCCCATATTGTCGAAGGTCCCTTCGGGCGTTACGACCACCTTGCCGGGCAGCTCTACGAAGGGCATCCCTTCAGCTACAGGGAGCTGACTTTCGGCGCCCAGCTGATAATCTGGGGGCTTTTCAAAAAAATCGTCATAGCAGACCGCGTAAATATCGTTGTAAAAAACATTTTTGCGAATCCGCAGGCCTACTCCGGTCTTTTCGTTATTCTGGGCGTTCTTTTCTTCACTCTGCAGATATACGCCGAGTTTTCCGGCGCGATGGACATTGTGACCGGAAGCGCTCAGATGTTCGGCATAAGCCTTGCCAAAAACTTCGAGCGCCCGTTTTTTTCAAGGAGCGTCGCGGAGTTCTGGAGGCGCTGGCACATGACTCTCGGCGCCTGGCTCCGCGATTACATACTCTATTCGGTATCCCTTTCAAAGTGGTTCATGAAGCTCAGCAAGTTTATAAAGAGCCGTCTGCGCTCCGGCGCAGGCAAAACGCTCCCCACGATTATTCCGCTTTTTTTAGTTTGGCTTTTCTGCGGGCTCTGGCACGGCGCGAGCTGGAAATATGTGCTTTACGGAATGTATTACTACGCGATAATGGCTGCCGGGATGCTTTTTGAGCCTCTGTTCTCAAGGCTTTGCTCCGCCCTCAGGATAAACCGTGAAGGAAGGCTTTTCAGGGCGCTGCAGCTCGTGCGCACCTTTATTCTGGTCAATATCGGGATGCTCATTTTCAGGGCCCCCCAAACAGGGACGGCATTCTCCATGCTGCGCTCGGTCTTCACGGGCTTTAACTTGGGGGTGCTGACAAACGGCGCGCTCCTCAAGCTCGGCATGGACATTCACGATTATTATGTGATTGCCGTCGGCTGCGTAATAATGCTCGTCGTTTCCCTGCTTCAGGAAAAGGGCGTTTCCCTGCGCGAGAGGATCGCGGAGAAAAATATAGCGGTTCGCTGGTGCATTTATTTTGCGGCTATTTTCGCCGTAATCATATTCGGCGCATATGGAGCGGGCTATAACCCCGTGGATTTCATTTACGCTCAATTCTAGGTGTCAGCATGCGGGATACTAAAGCAAATCGGTCCGATTCGGGCATCGTTGTTTTCGTGCGGTTCGTATTTTTCGTATTGACCTTCTTTATCCTGCTCTCTCTTGCTTCCAGAATCATTGTCCCAAAAAGCAACCGGGATCTCCTGTATTTCAACGCCGGAGGTATATTCAGCCTTCCCAAAAACTCGCTTGACTATGTCGTCATAGGCAACAGCAACGCTGTCGAGGGTTTTTCCCCCCTCGACATCTGGAACGGCTTCGGCTACGCCGGATATACATGCGGCGAGCCCTGGCAGAACACCGCCGGCTCCTACTACATGCTCAGAACCATACTCAAAACACAGTCGCCTAAGGTGGTCATACTCGACACGGACACGCTTTACGAGAGAAAATCGACCTTCAGCTCCCTTGAAAACGATTTTTCCATTGCAGTGCAGCACTATTACTCAGTCTTCAGGTACCATAACTACTGGAAAAAGCTCGGCTTTTCCGATTTTCTCATGAAGGAAAATTACACCTGGCATCATGTTGATTACGGCCACGCGGTGCTTACGAAAATAAACGCTTATAACGGCAGCAAATACATGGCCTCCACCGACAGGGTACAGAAGATGACCCCGCAGATGGAGTATTATCTCGACAAGATCACAAATCTGTGCAGGGACAGGGGCATAACCCTGGTTCTTGTAAGCATTCCAAGCCCCACCTACTGGAGCATGGCTCAGCACAACGCGGTAGCAAAATATGCCGAAGACCACGGGCTCAATTACCTTGACCTTAACCTGAATTATCAGGATTACGGGCTCAACTGGGCTACGGACACAAGGGACAGGGGCGAACACCTCAATTGCTACGGCGCCAGAAAGGTCTCCCTGTATCTCGGGAAATACATAAGCGAGAACTACCGTCTTTCCGGCCATGCGGGCGATCCGGCCTACGATGTCTGGAACAAAGACTACGCCAGTTATTTTAAATACATATCCACCGCCGCGCCGACAAACTGAACAGATATAGGAGGAAAGCATATGTCTGAAACAATAGCAACCTCAAACGCCCCCGCAGCGATCGGCCCTTACTCACAGGCTGTTCTTGCCGGCAGAACGCTGTATATCTCAGGGCAGCTTCCCATAGACCCCGCGACAGGCGTATTCGCGTCCGCCGACATATCCGGGCAGACGGAACAGTCGCTGAAGAATATAGGAGCCATTCTGAAGGCTGCCGGGGCGGATTACTCCCACGTTGTGAAGACCACCGTAATGCTCAGCGACATAGCGGACTTTTCCGCCATGAACGAGGTTTACGCAAAATACTTCGCGTCAAAATGCCCCGCGCGCTCCACCTACGCGGTCAGGGATTTGCCGAAAGGCGCTCTCGTCGAGATAGAGGCTGTCGCATACCTTGATTGATTCTATTCACATACTCCGTCGCCGGGCTTAGTAAAAGCCCGGCGAGAGACTGTCAAAAAAGCCCAAAGGGCTTTTTTGACAAGGAGATTTCATGACGGACGCTCTGCCGCGCCCGTCATGAAAGGTGTCATTTCCGACGTGCACGCCGCCGGAAATGACAGATTTGACTTCGTTTCCGCCATTCGTGGCGGAAATTCTGAAAAGCTTTTTTGCCGCAAACAAGTTTTTTGACAATCCGTCGCCGGGCTTAGTAAAAGCCCGGCGATTCGGCTTAGTCCGGCGCCGCGCTTCTCTTTCCGCTTTGTCAGGGTCTGTATTCGCCCGAACTCCCTTTCGCGCCGGCGGGGAACCCAGGCGAAACAGGCTCCGCCTTTTTCTTTTGCCTGGAAAGGCAAAGCTTTCCGTGATATAATGTCCTTGCGTTAACCCTGCCGAAGAACGCGCGTTCAAACCATTAAAACTTACTTTTGACAAAAGGAATTCTGACATGCCCGATTCCGATATTTTTGATCTGATAGGAGAATACGCTTCGTCCGGGGCGCTCCCAATGCATATGCCCGGGCACAAGCGCAACGCCGCCATGGCTCCCTACCTTGAAAAGCTTGGCGCGGCTTACGACATTACCGAAATAGATGGTTTTGACAACCTCCATGACGCGGGCGGCGCGCTTCGCGGAGCTATGCTGCGGGCCTCGAGGCTTTGGGGCTGCCGAAGGTCTTTTTTTCTGGTAAACGGAAGCACCTGCGGTATTTTAGCCGCCGTTTGCGCCCACGCAAAGCGCGGCGACAAAGTTATAGCCGCCAGAAACTGCCATATGTCCGTATATAACGCCTTGGAGCTTTCCGGCGCGGAGCCTTTCTTTGTCGCGCCGCCTTACG
Organism: Clostridiales bacterium; assembly: GCA_029265975.1. GTDB lineage: Bacteria > Bacillota > Clostridia > Oscillospirales > Oscillospiraceae > DUPK01. Next base: position 13,434 of record JAJUGN010000036.1, on the reverse strand, counting down.
AACGTGAACTGGGCCTCCACGCTTCCCTGCGTCCCGAAGACGCCGAGATTGCGCTGAGGCGAAACCCTGACGCAAAGCTTATGATTCTGACAAGCCCCACCTATGAGGGCGTGATAAGCGATGTCGAATCCATCTGCAGGGCCGCGCATTCAAGGGGGATTCCCGTGCTGGTCGACGAGGCGCACGGAGCTCATCTCGGCTTTTCGGATTATTTCGGCGGAGGTGCGGTCAGAGCTGGGGCGGACGTCGTCATACAAAGCCTCCACAAGACCCTGCCGAGCCTTACGCAAACTGCGATTGCCCATTTAAGCGGGAGCCTTGCGGACGAAAAGGAATTTGCAAGGATGCTTTCCGTGTTTGAAACCAGCAGCCCCTCCTACCTGCTTATGTCTTCAATAGACGCCTGCGTCGGGCTGCTTGATTCCGAGGGCGGGAAGCTTTTTGAACGCTGGGAAAGAAGCCTTTTGCAATTCGGTGAAAGGATCCGGACTCTTCAGCGTCTGTCGGTGCCATACCACGGAGATGAAAACCCTCAAAACCGAAGCGCAATCTTCGGATTTGACCGGAGCAAGATACTCATATCAACCCGGAACGCCTCCATGAGCGGCGCGGAGCTTATGCGCCTTCTGAGGGGCGAGCGCAAGATCGAGCTTGAGATGTCCTCGGGAACTCTGGCGCTCGCGATGACGGGGCTTGGCGACACGCCGGAAACGCTTTCGAGGCTTGCCGACGCGCTTCTTGCGGCGGACAGCCGCTGTCTGGCAGAAAAGAAGCCTCGCTGCGCTCCCCCGGCTCCCTTAACGCCGAGGCCTGTGTGCGGTATACAGGCCGCTCTGCACTCAGTAAAGACAGTTATCCCTTTAGACGACGCCGCCGGGAGGGTGAGCGCCGAATACGTCTTTGCATATCCCCCCGGCGTACCGCTTCTTATACCCGGCGAGGAGATATCGGAGGAGCTGGTAGGCTCCCTTCGGAGCTTTGAGGAATACGGCACGCGCCTTAAGAGCAGTTCAGGAAATCTTCCCTCGGGATTATGCGTGATGCGCTGAAAGGCGTTGCATTATTTGCGAAAATGCTGTATATTACAGTAATATACATATCCGAAAGAAGGTCTGTGGCGTGCGCATAGTAGTAAAGGTCGGGACTTCAAATATAATAAGGCAGAACGGCAGCATCGACATCCACGCGCTCGATATGCTTGCAAGGACTCTGTCCGACATAAAGAGCATGGGCAACGAGGTTATACTCGTCAGCTCCGGAGCCATAGGAGTTGGAGTAAACAAGCTGAAGCTTAAGGAGCGCCCTTCCGAGCTCAGAATGAAGCAGGCGGTGGCCGCCGTCGGCCAATGCGAGCTGATGCATCTTTACGACAAGTTCTTCGGCGAGTACGGACAGACCGTGGGACAGATACTCCTCACAAGCGAGGACGTTGAAAGAAAGTCCAGCGCGAGCCGCCTTACAAATACCTTTGAGTCGCTTCTCGAGCTAGGCGTCATCCCTATCGTAAACGAGAACGACTCGGTTTCCTCGGCTGAAATCGAAACGGGCAAGAAGAAGGTGCTCGGTGACAACGACACTCTTTCAAGCATCGTCGCGGTTTTGTGCAGGGCGGATCTCCTCGTTCTTCTTTCGGACATAGACGGGCTTTACGACTGCGACCCTAAAAGGAACTCGGGCGCAAAGCTTATATCCGAGGTGCATTCGGTCACCGAGGAACTGCGGAGGGCCTGCGGCGCCGCAGGAAAATGGGGCACAGGCGGCATGGAGACCAAGCTCAGCGCCGGCGCGCGAGCCATGGAGCACGGGATAGACATGATAATCACCAACGGCTCCGGAGTAGAAAACCTTTATAGAATAATAAGGGGCGAACCCGTGGGCACGAGGTTCGTTTCGGCCAAAAAGGAGGCCTAGAAATGAGTGAACTTGAGAAAAAGGGAGCGCTGGCTCAAAAGGCGGCCATGGTTCTGATGACCGCGGGGACGGAGCTCAAAAACAGGGCGCTTTCCGAAATTGCGAAGTCCATGTCGGAGCGGAAGGAAGAAATACTTGCGGCAAACAGGCTCGACATCGAGGAAGCCGTGAAAAACGGAATGTCCAGCTCAATGCTCGACAGGCTGACGCTCACGGACGATCGCATCGGAGGCATCGCCGCCGGCATAGCGGAAGTAATAGCTCTGCCGGACCCCGTGGGCGAGGTTCTGGAGAGGACTGTGCGCCCGAACGGCCTGGAAATAGAAAAGCGCAGCGTGCCGCTCGGCGTCATAGGCATAATCTACGAGTCGCGCCCGAACGTGACGGTAGACGCCGCGGTGCTCTGCCTGAAGGCGGGCAACGCGGTCATACTGCGCGGCGGCAAGGAGGCCTTCAACTCCAATTTCAAGCTTGTGAATATTATGCGCGACGCGCTTGAAAAGGCGGGTCTTCCCAGGGACTGCGTCGCTATCGTCGAGGATACGAGCAGGCAGAGCGCAACCGAGCTGATGCAGCTTTCCGATTATCTGGACGTCCTGATTCCCAGGGGCGGCGCCGGGCTCATAAGGAGCGTAGTCGAAAACTCCAGGGTCCCTGTCATCGAAACCGGAGTCGGTGTCTGCCACGTCTATATCGACGACGCAGCCGACCTTGAAAAGGGTGCGGAAATAATTTTCAACGCCAAATGCTCCCGCCCCTCTGTATGCAACGCAGCCGAAACTCTTCTGGTCGCCGAAAGCGTGGCCGAGAACTTCCTCCCCATGGCTAAGGCCAGGCTCGACACCAAAAACGTCGAGATAAGGGGCTGCGAAAAAACCGCCAGAATACTGGGATCCTCAGTCATACCCGCCACCGAGCAGGACTACCGCACGGAATTCGGGGACTATATTCTTGCTGTCAAGGTCGTTTCAGGTCTTGACGAGGCCATAGATTTCGTCAACGAATACGGCACAAAGCACTCGGAGGCAATAGTCACGGAGAACATATCCGCCGCCGAGAGCTTCCTTGACCGCGTCGACGCCGCCGCAGTCTACGCCAACGCCTCCACCCGCTTCACGGACGGCGGCGAATTCGGCTTGGGAGCCGAAATAGGCATTTCTACGCAGAAGCTCCACGCGAGAGGGCCGATGGGGCTCAGGCAGCTAACTTCCTGCAAATATGTAGTTCGTGGAAACGGCCAGATAAGATAACAAAAAACGGGCGCCCGGAGATTTTGCACTGCAAATTATCGCGGATTTGCAGGATGCATATGAATTTTTTGCCCTCATTTTTCAAAATCGCGTCAAAAAAAAGGCATTTGTGATGCAAGCGCCTTTCATCTGCAAAGCAGCAGGCATCCTTTTCCATCGGCCCTCATATCGGTGCCGAGGCAGCCCGCATTAACCTCAAAAAACAAATGCAGCAAAAAAATGTTGACATTGTATCTGCGGATATGGTACCATATGTTTTGCGCCGCTTGTGCTTTTACGGCAGGCGGAAGCTTGTTTTCCGCCCATAGTTCGGCGAAAGCGGCGGGGAATTTGTAAAAGTCCATATCGGGGTGTGGCGAAGTTTGGTATCGCGCATGGTTCGGGACCATGAGGCCTCGGGTTCAAGTCCCGACACTCCGACCAAAAAGGAATATCGCGAAAAAACTCTGGGTTTGCTTTATATGCAATCTCAGAGTTTTTTCCGTCTTCCGGCACAATCTGCGGCACAAAATACTCACCCTCCCATTGTGAAAAACAACAAAAAAATCGCCTCACCCCGTCTCGTTGACACAATTATTGATAATATGGTATATTCGTTTCATGCTATAATTGCATATTTCGCTTATCCTTGCCCTTAGGGCAGACCGCTTTTGCGTTCTTCCGTCGAATTCTTCCGCAAATAAAATACGGCCATTTTCAGGAAGAAAACTACGGTCGGCGGTTGCTGGCGATATGTGCGCTTATATGCAATCCAAGTAATCATAAAAAGAGGGGATAGAATGTTTGGAACATCGGACGTAAGCCTTTTGTATGCGCTTGCATATTCTCTGCTCGGCATGATTATAGTTTTTGTCATGCTGATAGCGCTCTGGGCTATCGTGGCCATTATGGCGAAGCTGCTTAACATGAAAGCGGCTACCGCGACGGCCGCCGCGCCTTCGGTCGCGGCTCCCAAGCCGGCGGCGACTCAGCCTGCGGTTTCCGCTCCTTCTGCTCAGGCAGCTCCCGAGAGCGTGAGCTTCAGGGAGACCGCGGCGAACAGGTACAAAGTAACACTGCTCGATAAGATATACGAGGTCGAGATAGAGGAAGGAGAAGCCGTAAATTCCGGCGCATCCGCCGCATTCAGGCCAGCCGTACCTTCACCCGCCCCGGCGGCTTCAAAGGCGCCGGAACCCGTCGCCCGGCCAGCGCAGGCGCCTCAGCCCGCTCCGGCCGTTCAGCCGTCTCCGGCGTCTCAGCAGACCTTTTCCGCAGGCGGCGAAGTGGTTACGGCTCCCCTGCCCGGCACAGTGTTCAAGCTGAACGTCTTGGCCGGAGAAAGGGTGAAATCCGGCCAGCTTCTTCTAATACTGGAAGCGATGAAGATGGAAAACGAGATACTGTCGCCGCGGGACGGCACGGTTTCACAGATAATGGTTGCGACGGGAGCCACGGTAACCGCCGGGCAGTCCCTGCTTGCGCTGGAATAGGGGTGTATTTATGGCATCAGTAACCGAAGTATTGCAAAACATCTGGACCAGCTCGGGCTTTTCCCTGCTGTTTTCCGACTGGCGCCAGATTCTCATGATAGCTATTGCCTGCGTGCTGCTTTATCTGGGAATAGTCAAGAAATTCGAGCCTTTGCTTCTTTTGGGGATAGCTTTCGGCATGCTCCTTACAAACCTTCCCGGCGCAGGGCTCTTCCACCCTCAGCTCTGGGATCAGGTCGTTGCCGGCACGAAGGGATACGGCGACGTTCTGCATGACGGCGGGCTGCTTGATATTTTCTATATCGGAGTCAAGGCCGGCATATATCCCTCGCTTATTTTCCTTGGCGTCGGCGCGATGACTGATTTCGGCCCGCTTATCGCAAATCCGAAGAGCCTTCTTCTCGGCTCCGCGGCTCAGCTGGGCGTCTACTGCGCCTTCATTCTCGCCACACTTCTGGGCTTCACCGGCAAGGAAGCCGCCTCGATAGGCATTATCGGCGGAGCGGACGGGCCCACAGCCATTTACCTCACCGTAAGACTCGCTCCGCATCTGCTTGGCGCGATAGCCATAGCCGCCTATTCCTACATGGCGCTCATACCGCTCATCCAGCCGCCCATCATGCGCGCCCTCACGACGAAGGCGGAGCGCGAATGCAAGATGGATCAGCTCCGCGATGTGTCCAAAACAGAAAAAATCGTGTTTCCGATCGTAGTCACAGTCTTTGTTATTCTTCTCCTGCCCTCCACCGCGCCCCTCATCGGCTGCCTCATGCTCGGAAACCTCATGCGCGAGTGCGGGGTCGTTGACAGACTTTCTGACACCGCCCAAAACGCCCTCATGAACATAGTCGTAATCTTCTTAAGCCTTTCCGTCGGCGCCACCACTACATACGACCGCTTCCTGTCCTGGGGCACCATAAGGATAATCATCCTCGGACTCCTGGCCTTCGCCTTCTCCACTGTCGGCGGCGTACTCTTCGGAAAGGTGATGTATAAAATCTCCGGAGGAAAGATTAATCCCCTTATCGGCTCCGCGGGAGTGTCCGCCGTGCCTATGGCGGCCCGCGTTTCCCAGATAGAAGGGCAGCGCGCCAACCCGTCGAACTACCTGCTTATGCACGCCATGGGCCCGAATGTGGCAGGCGTCATAGGCAGCGCGGTCGCGGCCGGCTTCCTGCTAGCGGTATTCGGATAATCCCCCTTCAAATATTGTATCGAAAAACCGAACGCGCCGGGTGATATATATCCCCGGCGCGTTCGGTTATCACTGTTTTGCGAGCGCTTCCCCTACCTTATAAATATCACCCGCTCCTACCGTAAGGATAAGGTCGCCCTCGCGGGCCGTTTCTCTCAGCAGCCGCTCCAGCTCCTCGAAGCTTTCGCAGCAGACCGCGCCTTCGATCTTCTCGGCAAGGTCTCTTGAATATATTCCGAAGTCGTTGCTCTCCCTGGCGGCGTATATTTCCGCAAGGAAGACCTTGTCGGCCAGCTTCAGCTCCTTGACGAAATCGTCAAAGAGAGCCTTTGTGCGCGAATAGGTGTGCGGCTGGAATGCGCATATTACGCGGTTGTAGCCTAGGCTTGTCGCCATTTCGAGAAGCGCGCGGAGCTCTCTCGGGTGATGGGCGTAATCGTCGTAGATCCTCGCCCCCCTGTATTCGCCCTTGTATTCAAATCTTCTTCCGGCTCCCGTGAAGCCATAAAGCCCTTTTTCCACCGCCGGGGCCGTCACTTTCAGCGCAGCCGCGGCAGCCGACGCCGCGAGGGCGTTAGACACATTGTGCATTCCCGGAACCTTCAGGCAAACATGGGCGTACGGCCTGTTCTCAAACAAAACGTCGAACTCGCTGCCGGATTCCGTCGTAATGACGTTTTCGCCTCTTACATCTGCGTTTTCCGAAAATCCGAAGGTCAGGAGCTTCCTGCCGAGCTTTCCCAAAGCCTCCATGGTGTTTTTGTCGTCGGCGTTGGCGATTATGAAGCCGTCCGGAGGGACAAGAGCCGCGAAACTGCGGAAGGCGCCCTTTATTTCTTCGAGGTCTCTGAAAAAGTCCAGATGGTCAGCGTCAATGTTCAGTATCACCGCCACGGTCGGAAAAAAGCTCAGGAAGGAATTGTAGTATTCGCAGGCCTCCATCACTATCGTATCGCCGTTTCCGATCCTGTAACCGGAATTCAGAAGAGGAAGAGTTCCTCCTATCATGACCGTCGGATCCTTGTCATCCATAGTGAAAATATGAGTAATCATGGATGTCGTGGTGGTTTTTCCGTGCGTTCCCGATACGCATACTGCGTTTTTATATCCGCGCATCATGGCGCCCCAAGCCTGCGTGCGCTCGAATACGGGTATGCCCATCGAACGCGCCGCGGCCACTTCCGGGTTTTCGTCATGCACCGCCGCAGTCCTTACTACAAAATCGGCCCCCTCCACATTCGAGGCGCTGTGACCCGTCTTAACGTCCATTCCGAGAGAGCGGAGGCGCCTTACCGCAGCGTTCTCGCATATATCCGAGCCCGTTACTTTTATGCCCATTCCGTGAAGGACTTCGGCGAGCGGAGACATGGACACGCCCCCTATGCCGATAAGGTGAGCGCGTTTGCCTGAAATAGCGTATTTTTCAAAATCATATGCCGTCATTACCGTCTCCCAACCGACAAAACCGAGTTGCTATTGTTTTGTCAAGATATTATAATACTGTAAAAGACATAATACAAGGGCATCATAATAGAATATTCCATTTTTGAAATAATATGACCTCTCGGAGGAGTTCCGCATGAAAAAATACGATATTCCCGAATATGTGCTTCAGATTCTTTCGCGCCTTAAGGGCGCGGGCTTTGAAGCCTATATAGTAGGCGGCCCAGTCCGGGATCTACTGCTCGGAAGGGCTCCGCTTGACTGGGACATAGCGACCTCCGCGCTCCCTTCCGAGATCTCTCCGCTCTTTGAGCGGACCATTGAAACCGGAATAAGGCACGGCACTGTAACCGTGCTTTCCGAAGGCGGGAGGGCCGAGGTCACCACCTTCAGGAAGGAGTCCTCCTATTCCGACCTGCGTCACCCGGACGAGGTAATCTTCGTGTCTGACCTGAGACAGGACCTCATGAGGCGCGACTTCACCATAAACGCAATGGCGATGACTCCGGAAGGCAGGGTTATAGATTATTTCGGAGGAGGCGCCGATCTCGAACGCGGTCTTGTGCGCTGCGTCGGAGATCCCGTGACGCGTTTCGGGGAGGATGCGCTGCGGATGCTCCGCGCTCTGCGCTTCAAAGCGGTCCTCGGCTTTGAAGTCGAGGCCCGTACGCTTGAGGCGCTGAAGGATTGCTCGCATCTTGCCCTTGCTCTTTCCGCCGAAAGGGTAAGGGACGAGCTTGTGAAGATACTTCTGTCGGGAAGTCCGGAAACGCTGGAAAGCGCTATCGAATACGGGCTTCTGAACGCTTACCTTAAGCCCGGAGTCGTAAACCTTGACGGGCTCTCGGGGCTTTGCGCGGGCGAACATGCGCGGCTTTGCGCACTTTGCTTCCTGCTCGAGAAAAGAGGGCTCATAGAGTCGCCGGAAAGTTTTCTGCGTGGCCTGAGATTCAGCGGAGCCGCGGTTTCGCTCGTGAAGTCTGCGGCTTCCATCCTGAAATCCGGATTTCCGAATGACGAAAAGGGCGTCAAGCGGATCCTCGCCGCCCTCGGCAGGGAGGCCGTTTCGCTTGCCTCTGAAGCTTCTTTCGGCGAGGACGCCGCCCGGCTTTTGGAGAGTGTGCTTTCAAGCGGGGAATGCTGGAGCATAAAACAGCTTAAAATAAACGGTAGCGATCTTGAAAATATTGGGCTGCGCGGCGTGCAGGTCGGAACCGCGCTCTCTGCCCTTCTTGAGCACGTCATCGAGCACCCCCTGGACAATGAGCGCAATATTTTGCTAAATATGGCGAAAAATCAGCTTAATATTACCTTGACTTAGTCAATATATGTGCTAGAATCATATCAGCAGAGTCAGAGGAGGAGCTGGGCATTAAGTGCCGGGGGATGGGAAGTGGCCATCCGGACGAAAAACGGTTTTTCCGTTTGTGATCCAGCTTCGCATCCGCTGACACGAATAGGGAAAGAATATTTCCTCCTTTTGTGTTGGCAAAAGGAGGAATTTTTTTGAACTATCGTGAGGCTCTGGACTTTCTCCTCGGAACGGAAAATTTCAGCACTATGCTCGACAGAGGCATTATGGAATGCCTTTTGGAAGAGCTGGGCAATCCGCAAAGAGGAATGAAGTATGTGCACATTGCGGGCACGAACGGCAAGGGCTCAACCTCCGCCTTTATAAGCTCCATACTGCGCGCGTCGGGCTACAAAACAGGTCTTTACACCTCGCCCTACGTCCAGCAGTTCAACGAGCGCATACAGGTGGACGGGGTCCAGATACCGGACGACGAGCTGGCGTTAATCACCGAGGAAATTGCGGAGGCGTCCTCGCGCGTAGAGGCACGGGGTTTTCGCCGCCCGACTATTTTCGAGCTGATAACCGCTCTGGGCTTCATCTACTTCAAGCGTCAGAAATGCGACATCGTAGTTCTGGAGGTCGGTCTGGGGGGCCGCCTCGACGCAACGAACTCGATCGACGAGTCCGAAGTCTCTGTAATCACCAATATCGGCCTGGATCACACGGAAATCCTGGGCGATACGCTCGAGCTGATAGCTTACGAGAAGGCGGGCATAATAAAGCCGCACGGAAACGTTGTGCTTTACTCGCAGAGCGAAAGCGTTGAGAGGGTGATTTCCTCCGTTTGTCAGGAGAGGGGCGCGGCCCTTCGTTTTGCAGATTCCTCTAAGGCAAAAGTAAATTCGATTTCACTTGACGGTATTGACTTCAGCTTTGGTAAGTATGAGAATCTTAAAACTTCCCTTCTCGGACTTTACCAGGTCAGAAACGCGGTCACGGCGGTGGTCACGGCGGAGGCGCTTATTGAAAAGGGCTACAACATAACCGAAAAAAGCCTGAGGGATGGCCTTTATTCGGCGCACTGGCCGGGAAGGCTTGAGCTTCTGCGGCGCGAACCGGCGGTTATCGTGGACGGGGCGCACAACCCGCAGGGAGCCTCGGCTCTGGTTGAAAGCCTCGGCCTGCTTTTCCCGGGCCGGAAAATAAATTTTGTGGTGGGCGTCCTTGCGGATAAGGACTACGAAAGCAGCATTAAAATTGTGATGCCTGTCGCAAAAAGCTTTTACGCCGTTTCACCCCCGAGTTACCGCGCGCTTCCATCCGACCGGCTTGCGTCGGAAATAAGAAAGCTCGGCAAAGTCCCCGCTTATTCGTTTGCAGACATAAATACGGCTCTGCAGCAGGCAATTGAGGCTACGCCCCCGGACGAGGCCATCTGCGTTTTCGGTTCTCTCTACCAGGTGGGCGAAGTCAGATCATTTTTTGGGAGGAATACATTTTGATCGCCACGAAAAAACTGGCTGTTTCAGCTATTCTTGTCGCGCTCGCGGTTGTTCTGACCCGCGTGCTCGCAATCAACACCATGCTCGTTAAAATAGGCTTCGGCTTCGTTCCCATCATCGTAGCGGCCATATACTTCGGTCCGTTCTATACGGGAGTCATAGCCGCAATTGCGGACGTCGTCGGCACGCTCATGTTCCCCGTCGGCGCCTTCAACCCGGCTTTCACTGTGACCGCATTCCTTTCCGGGCTCACCTACGGTCTCTTCCTCTACCCCGCGCTGCCCGTAAGCGGCGCCCTGCGCTCCTTCGGCGACTGGCTCGGCAGGAAGCTGCACCTCTCCGAAACCGGCTGCAGCGCGCTGGCCGAAATAATGCTCGCTTTTGTTACCGGCACTGCCGTTTCGCTCGTCTTCTCCCTCGCCGCCAACACCTTCCTCATCCATTTCTTCTTCAGGGTAAAGCTTTCTGTGCTCATCCCGTCGAGACTCATACAGGTAGCCATACTCATACCGCTCCACGTCGCGATGATACCTCTGATTTCGGCGAAAGTTGTGCCCCAGCTTAAAAAAATAACAGCGAAGTAATATGAACCGATGTTGCCGGCTTCCGTGAGCCGGCAACATGTTCTGAAAGCCCCCGTTAACGGGCTCGAATTTTTGCGGAAGGATGTTTTGCTCCCATGACAAAGTCCGAGATTCTGAAAATGTGCGATCACACCCTTTTAAGGCGCGACATGGATTCGCGGGACATGAGGCTGCTCTGCGACCAGGCGGAAAAATACAAAACGGCGTCGGTATGCCTGCCGCCCCATTTTGTGTCCTCAGCCAGGAAATACGGCGGGGAAAAGCTTGTCATATGTACCGTAATAGGCTTTCCCAACGGTTATTCCACCACCCGGGCGAAATGCGACGAGGCAAGGGACGCCGTTGAAAACGGGGCGAACGAACTCGATATGGTGGTAAATCTCTCCATGCTGAAGGACAGGTATTACGAGGGCATAACCGAGGAAATAAACTCCGTAAAGAAAATCTGCGGAGCCAGGATACTCAAGGTCATAATAGAAACCTGCCTTTTGAGCGAGGAGGAAAAAATAACGCTCTGCAGGCTCGTTTCCGAGTCGAGAGCGGATTACATAAAAACCTCCACGGGCTTTGAAAAGGGCGGCGCCACGCCCGCGGACATCGCCCTGATGCGAAGTCATTGCGCGCCCCACATAAAAATCAAGGCGTCCGGCGGAATATCCTGCTTTGAGGACGCGGAGGAATTCATACGGCTCGGCGCGGAGCGTCTCGGCACTAGCCGTCTCGTTGCTCTCGCGGAAAGGGACGGGCTTTGTTGACAAAGCTCCTCAGCGCTTCGCAGAGAGCCATTGCGGGTATGCAGAGCAAAAACCAGATAAGTGTGAAAAGCGGGCAGACCTGCCCAAGCAGGTTGAGGAAACGCTGAGAATAGCTCCAGACGTTCCAGCCGAGCCATATGTTTACTATAAGCCCGCCGACGAACTCGATTGCGGTAATCGCGGCCGAGCCGAGCAGCCATTTCTCCCAGTTCTTTCCGATCGGCAGCTCGCTTATCCTGTAAATCGCGCAGAAGCACACCCCGCCTATAAGAAGCATGCTCCAGTGCGTATATCCCCGGAATATGAGCTCAAGCGCGCCGTAGCCGAGGCCGCCTATAATGAAAATAAACGGATATTCGAGAAAACCAGGCATATGCTCAACTCCCCAGTTCTTTTAACGCTAGTTTTCCCAAATAGCCCGTACAATATAAACGTTAAATCAAATTTTTATATTGACTTTTTATGTTTTTACTGCTAGAATCAATCTGTTAAAATAAAGAAGGTGCGGCATCCCCGACCTCACCCGGCCATTTTGTGCGCACGGGTCAACATTTTGCGTGAAAGATTTTCTTGTCTTTATGCATTTCTGTTATGCGCGGGTGCCTTTGCGGCCGCGTTTTTTGTTTTATGCGGCGGGAATTTCCCGCGCCGAATAACCGGGCACTGCCCGCTAATTTTATGGAGGTGTTTTCGATAAGCAACATGGAGCATCAAATCAACGAGGAAATCACGGATAAGGAAGTACGTCTAGTCGGACCGGACGGCGCTCAGCTCGGTATCGTTTCATCGGCGGAAGCCTTGAATATCTCGCTGAATTACAATCTTGATTTGGTAAAAATCGCACCGACGGCTAATCCCCCTGTCTGTAAGATCATGGACTACGGGAAGTATTGCTTTGAGCAGTCAAAGCGCGAAAAAGAGGCAAAAAAGAACCAGCGTATCGTGGAGGTCAAGGAAATCCGGATGTCTCCGGGCATAGGACTGAACGACTTCAACATAAAGCTTAAAAACGGTCAGAAATTCCTCAAGGAAGGCGATCGTTTGAAGGTTACGGTACGTTTCCGCGGCAGAGAGATGACCCACACCAACATAGGGCAGGATCTTCTCACGCGTTTTGCCAAACAGTGCGAGGATATTGCTACCGTCGACAAGGAACCTAAGCTCGACGGCAGGCATATGACCATGTTCCTGTCGCCTAAAAACGCTAAATAGTCATCATTATATACACACACGGAAGGAGACGCACCATGCCCAAAATAAAGACCCACAGCGGCGCCAAGAAAAGATTCAGTCTTACAAAGAGCGGCCGCGTCAAACGTTCTCACGCTTATAAATCGCATCTTCTCAACGGACACGGAAAAACCCCCAAGCGCAAGAGAGGACTTCGCAAGGGAGCTTACGCCGACCCGACGAACGAGGCGACGATCAAGCGCCTTATTCCTTACAAATAAGAAGTTCACACTCAAATACAGGAGGCTATTACCATGGCAAGAGTTAAAGGCGCGATGATGACGCGCAAAAGAAGAAAGAAAATACTTGGCCTCGCAAGCGGATACTGGGGCGCGAAGTCCAAGCATTATAAAATGGCCAACCAGGCCATGATGAAGTCCCTCACTTACGCTTATGTCGGACGCAAAAGAAAGAAAAGGGATTTCCGCCAGCTTTGGATAACGAGGATCAGCGCGGCAGTCAAGCCGCTCGGCATGAATTATTCGCGCTTCATGCACGGTCTTAAGGTAGCGAACATAGACATAAACCGCAAGATGCTCTCCGAGATGGCCATAAACGACGCAGCCGCTTTTGCGGCGCTTGTCGAGAAGGCAAAATCGGCGGTATCTCAGTAAAAAGTTTGAAACGGCCCTCACGAACGTGGGGGCCGTCAGTCTGTAAAAACGATACCGACGCGGCGGGTGTTCCGGCGCGTCGGTATTTTCAGTCTATATTTTCAGCTTCCTGCCGGTTATAAACTCGATAAGCTGCTTAACAAGAGGGGTAACCCCGTCCCTCAGGCAGAGCAGGCAGACCGTC
>JAJUGN010000057.1 GCA_029265975.1 Clostridiales bacterium | reverse complement strand
TTTCCGCCGCGAATGGCGGAAAAAAGTCAAATCTGTCATTTCCGGCGGCGTGTACGTCGGAAATGACACCTCTCATGACGGGCGCGGCAGAGCGGCCGTCATTAAGCCCCCTTGTCAAAAAAGCCCAAAGGGCTTTTTTGACAGTCTGAGGCAAACGCGGCGTCCTGCGACGCCGCGTTTGCTTTCGGAGGAAGATGAACCGCAAGTCTTGTTTTTGGCAAACATTGTTCAAGATCAATATATATTATGCGCCGTCCGCGCCAGCCGATAATTCGCGGAAGCACACCCGGCCTTTCGCAAAGTAAGAGTCTTCGTCCTCGCCCATGACTCCCTCAAGAGCGGGCATGCCGCCTTTCTGATTTCGCACGGCAACAAAGGCGGCCCAAAGAGGGGCTCCGAGACAAATATCGCCGGCCTTCAGCCAAACCCACACGTCGCCCGGCTCGTTTGACTCCTCCAGGGCCAGCTCGGCGGCGGGGTTTCCGCACATCTCCCCCGTAAATTGCACCGCTTTTTCAAGGCTTATATCGCAGCTGCGCTCCGGAAGCGCGGCGGCTTTTTTGTCGTCTCCCGCTCTGCCCGAGCCGTTCGCGGCGGCGAGAAGCCTTATTATAGTGTCCGTCTTTGCGACTACGAAGTAAACGCCCCCTGCGCATACGCTTTCCGTTTCCCGCTCGCCCTTATCCGCGAAGCAGCTTCCTTCCGCCAGAACCTTGCTCATGTCAAGCAGCGCGTACTGGAAAAGGCGCGATCCGGAGTGTTTTGAAAAAACCTCAAGGTCGCTGACGACCGCAGGACTCCCAAACGCTTCCCAAAGCTCTTCCGCATTGAAAACGGGCTCCGTTCCGCCTCCTCCGGAGTATGCCGCGCACGCCTGCTCCGCAGTTCGGCCGCAGATATGCCTTGCTCCGGCGCCTCTGCGCCTCGGGCTCTTTTTGTTAACCGATTCGGCATAAGCTCTGTTCGTGCTTATTATCGTCGTGACGTTCAATATAAGTCCGAATATGAAAACCATCATGAGAATTACGATTTTTACCATACTGCACCCTCTGCCCTTATTTGTCGTTCTGCTAAATATTTCGACATAATTCTTCATTATTGTAGATTGTAAAGAAAAATATATATATTTGTCTTTATTTTTTAACATCAATGTATGAAAAATGATATAAAAATCCCGGGGCGTTCTTATGAACGCCCCGTTCCGGACTGCCGCGGAGAGGATATTCAGCTCCGGCGCATAAGCTCTTCGCAGATTTTCCGTATATGTATCTCAGTCGTGTTGACGACGGGCACGGAAACGTCCCCCCGCTTTATCATGAGCGGTATCTCTGTGCAGCCCAGCAGGAGGGCGTCGGCACGGTGCCGCGCTATATACTTTTCCGCGATGAATATCATCCTTCTTTTGTCCGATTCAATAACTATTCCGTTTTCCAGATTGGGGTAGATTATATCGCCCAGTATCTCGATATCCTCATCGTCGGGAAGAACCCATCGCACGCCCCTTTTTGTAAGCGCCTTTCCGTAAAGCCCGTTTTTCATGGTAAACTTTGTCGCAAAAATAAGGACATTCCGATAGCCTTCTTTTATTATTTGATCGCAGGCGGCGTCTATGATGCTTATAAGCGGTATCGGAGACCCGTTTATTATAGTGTCCCAAACGATATGCGGTGAATTTGAAGCTATCGCCGCAAAGGACGCTCCCGCGTTTTTAAGGTTGATTATACTTTTTATTAACAAATCCGCTGCGCTTTCATAATCCTCACTTTCGATCGCGCCGACAAGCTCGCTCATATTGACGCTGTCGATCACGATCTCGGGATATTGGCCGCCTCCGTTTGCTTTTCTGTATATCTCGTTTATTTCCCTGTAATAATCGATCGTCGAAGCCGGTCCCAATCCGCCTACTATGCCGAGCTTTTTCATCCTGACACCCTTTCTAAAATTCAGACCATAAGTATTAAACTCACTAATATTTTTGTATATTATACCAGACATGTTTATATATGTATATACCATTCTTTAGTAATTGGAAATCCAAACCTTGTATTACATATTGTCACAGATTATAATATTAATATCAATAAAAATATGCGAAAGGTCTGTTTGCATGTCGTACGAAGCTTTGAAGGATATGATCTCAAAGAGCCGGAATATAGTGTTTTTCGGAGGCGCCGGAGTGTCTACCGAGAGCAATATACCTGATTTCCGGAGCGAAAGCGGACTTTACGCCGCAAAAACGAAGTACGGCTTCCCGCCCGAGGAGCTTTTGAGTCACAGCTTTTTCGTGAACCGGCCGGACATATTCTATGACTACTACAAAAACTGCATGATTTACAAAGACGCCGCGCCGAATTCGGCGCATATCGCCCTCGCCGAGCTTGAAAGGCGCGGAAAGCTCCGCGCCGTAGTGACGCAGAACATAGACGGACTGCACCAGGCGGCGGGAAGCGTTAACGTGCTTGAGCTGCACGGCTCAGTGCACAGGAACTTCTGCATCGAATGCGGGCGCTTTTTCGGCCTCGATTTCATCATAAATTCGGACGGTGTGCCGAAATGCCCTGAGTGCGGCGGGATAATAAAGCCCGACGTGGTCCTTTATGAGGAGCCGCTCGATGCCGCTGTGCTCGACGCCGCGATGAGGTACATAAGGGACGCGGAAATGCTCATAGTAGGCGGCACCTCGCTCGTCGTCTATCCCGCCGCGGGGCTTATCAGATATTACAGGGGGAACAAGCTGGTGCTCATCAACAAATCGCCTACGCAGTACGATTCGACCGCTGACCTGCTTATTTCCGGAAGCATAGGCAAGGCGCTTTCCGAGGCGGTTTTCGGTCTTTGCTGATTGTGAATTTAAGCGCTTCCTTCTTTATTCCAAAAGCTTGTTAAGAATTTTTTAATTTACAGAGATAATACAATTATATTTCGACATAATATTGACTAATGGGCTTAATATGGCTATAATTAGACGGGTGTCAGGCAGCTTGGAAAATTTGTAAATTTACCGTTTTTTACTAAGGAGATAATTATATAATGATATATATAACCGCGTTTGCGCTCTCGCTGGGGATAATGCTTCTCATTACCCCGGGGCTGAGGAAGCTGGCTTTCAGGATAGACTATACCGAAAAGCCAAAGACGGACGACAGAAAAATTCATAAGGAGCCCAAGCCTTACTTAGCCGGAATCGGCATATTCTGCACCTTCTGGGTCTGTTATTTTCTTGCAATCAAGGATTTTTCCGTCAGGACTTTGATGATTTTCTTAAGCTCGGCGATAATTTTCGGAGTCGGAATGCTTGACGACTGGTTCAAAATCAAGGGCAATGATTTAAGGGCTCTTCCCAAGTTTATTGTGCAGCTTTCCGCCTGCGTTCTTGTTTTCGCTGCCGGCGTTAGGTTTCTCGGCTTCACCAACATTTTTAACGGTGAATACATCCTTTTCCCTCTTTGGCTGCAGTTCGTTCTTTCGGTAACCTGGCTTTTCGGGGTTACGACGGTCATAAACTTTATGGACGGCATGGACGGGCTTGCCGGCGGACTTGCCTGCATATCCTCCACAACGCTTTTCATCGTAGCCGCCGCCAAGGGCAACCAGTACTCGGCGCTTATGGGCATCATACTCGTCGGCATCTGTCTCGGCTATCTCAAATATAACAGTTTTCCCGCCAAAATACTTATGGGCGACGCGGGCGCGACCTTCCTCGGCTTCATGCTCGGGCTCATCTCGCTGGACGGCGCCTTCAAGCAGGCTACTGTTCTTTCGGTTCTGGTTCCCGTACTTGCCCTGGGGCTTCCCATTTTTGACAACATCTTTGTCGTGCTGCGGAGGATAAAGGAAGGCACTCCCGTTTACGTAGGAGACACCAAGCAGGTGCATTACAGGCTGCTCGCCAAGGGCTTCACGCAGAAGCAGGTCGTTTATGTGCTTTACCTCGTCAGCCTGTGCCTGAACCTATGCGCCATAATAGTGTTTATGATATGACAGCGCGCGCCCGCGAAGGGCGCGTATCTTTTTTAACTGCGTTAGCGTCGATTCAACTCCGCGCCACACCCGTTCTTTTATTTCATAGCGCTTGCTCCGGAATTATGCGTTTACTTTTTTCAGTTTATATGTTAAATTTTTATTGGTGTTCTTTATATTCTTTTCCGGGGATGATATGTGATGGAAAACGGCGGTACCAGGTCTGCCGAGGCAGATGTGAAGAAAATTTGCGCCATCTGCGGAGAGCGCGACGACTCGGCTCACGAATTCGAGTTTTATTACGGCAAAAAAACAAGCGAAGCCGTGGTTTCCAAGGTTGAACCCTCGGCTCATAGGGTGGACGGAAACTTCAAGGCGCCTATCTGCCACAGCTGCTACAACAGGAATCATTATCCGGTCATCTTTGCCGGCATTTTCGCCATTGTCACCCTCCTATCGGGCAGCCTTTATGTTCAGTTCAGGTTTCAGCTGGACGGATATCCCTTTGCTCTCTCGTTTTTTTATATTCTTGCAGGCATCGGCGTTTATCAGAACTACGCTATAATCAAAAAGTACAAAACGGGGGTCATGAGCGCTCTTGTCGCCGACGACGGCGCAAAGCAGCTCATAAAGGAGAAAAAGTCTGACTTTATTTCCAGGGGATACGATACGTTCTGGACTCCCGACGAGTACAGGCAGATGCAGCGGAAATCGGGTTCTCTGCCGGAGCGGCAGCCCGAATAGGTGAAATTCGTATGCAGCATGAAACTGGCGGAGCCCTTCGGCTCGGATTGCCGATATTATGCGTCCCTCTCATTATCGGACCGGCGCGCCCGGAATGCTTATCGGGCTTACTTCCGTCTGTCGGCATCGGGAACGCCAAACGGAAAGCGCCGATAATGCCGACCTGCCTAAGGATTGCCGCTCCGTCAGACGGCAGGCTGAAAACGTATTGCGAACAATGCTTTCATGCTTCAATCAAAATTGTGAACCGGGCAAGCTCCTTGAAATGGCGCGCCCTGGTTCTGGAAAAATTATTTTAACTGGACCGGCGTCCGCTCTGTTGCGGGCGCTTTTATTTTTCATAAATTTTTGTTTTCCGTTGTAATTACAACCGACTCTTAGCTCCAGGATATGCTAAGCTCAAAACGTCAGCAGAAAAACAATATTTGATCGGAGGTAAGATGCCATGATAGAAACCGTTTTCACATTTTCTCGGACCGACGAAAAGGCTATAGAAAAGGTGCTGTTCGACGAGAACATCCATTACATCCACCTGGTGCTTGGCAAGGGCGACGGGCTTCCCGAGCACAACTCGAATTCAAACGTCTACATGACCGTTTTGAGAGGCACGCTTTCCATAGGGCTTGGGGATCAGGAGATGCACGAATACGGGGCCGGCACGCTTTTGAAGATCCCGTTCGACACCAAGATGAATGTGAAGAACCTGCACCCGGATGTGCTCGAAATAATTATAGTAAAGGCTCCAGCGCCGAAAAGCTGATTAAAATTATAAAATCAATACTTAAGGAGGAAAAACAGATGAGTATGTTCTGCTATCAGTGTCAGGAAACAGCAAGGGGCACGGGCTGCGACGTCCGCGGGGTCTGCGGCAAGAGCGAGGAGACCGCGAAGCTTCAGGACCTTCTTCTCTATGCCGTAAAAGGGATTTCGGAAATTGTTACGAAAAAGGGAATCGATGCAAAAACACTCGGCGCCGTAAACGGAGATGTTCTGTCAAGCCTTTTTATGACCATAACGAACGCAAATTTCGACGACAACGCGCTTGAACGCCAGATAAGGAAAATGCAGGGCTCGAGGGACGCTATTTTGAGAGGAGTATCGTCCGAGGGTCTCGGCGACGCGGCGACATTCAAGGCGGAAACGCGGGCGGCCATGCTTGAAAAGGCTTCGTCCGTCGGCGTATTGGCAACGGAAAACGAGGACCTGCGCTCTCTCCGGGAGCTTATTATCTACGGCGTGAAGGGCATGGCGGCTTACGCCGAGCACGCGAAAAACCTCGGCAAGGAGGATCCCGAAATCTATGCCTTCATCTACAAGGCTCTTGCTGCGACTCTGAACCCTGACCTTTCGGCCGACGACCTCGTTGCGCTCACGCTTGAAACGGGCAAATACGGAGTGAGCGTAATGGCCATGCTCGACGAGGCAAACACCTCGAGATTCGGAAACCCCGAAATCACAAAGGTGAGCATCGGCGTGCGGAAAAATCCCGCTATACTCATTTCGGGTCACGACCTGACGGATCTCGAGCAGCTCCTCGAGCAGACAAAGGGCAGCGGAGTGGACGTATACACCCACGGAGAGATGCTGCCTGCGCATTACTACCCCGCCTTTAAGAAATATGACAACTTCGCGGGCAACTACGGCAACGCCTGGTGGAAGCAGTCAAGCGAGTTTGAGTCCTTCCACGGTCCCGTGATCTTTACCACGAACTGCATTGTTCCCCCGAGGAGCGAGGAAGTCAGAAGCAGGATATTCACCACGGGCTCGGCCGGCTTCCCGGGCTGCAAACACATCGAGACCGACGCAAAAGGCAAAAAGGATTTCAGCGAGGTAATCGCTCTGGCCAGGACTCTGCCCGCGCCCGATGAAATCGAAAAGGGCGAGATAGTCGGCGGCTTTGCGCACAGCCAGGTTATGGCGCTCGCGGACAAGGTTATCGACGCCGTGAAGTCCGGAGCCGTCAGGAAGTTCTTTGTAATGGCGGGCTGCGACGGCAGGATGAAGTCGAGGGAATACTACACCGAGTTTGCCGAAAAGCTCCCCAAGGATACGGTTATTCTCACGGCCGGCTGCGCCAAATACCGCTACAACAAGCTGAACCTCGGCGACATCGGCGGCATACCGAGAGTGCTCGACGCCGGGCAGTGCAACGACTCCTATTCCCTTGCCGTTATCGCGCTTAAGCTTAAGGAGGCTTTCGGGCTCGATGACATTAACAAGCTGCCCATAGCCTACAACATCGCCTGGTATGAGCAGAAAGCCTGCATCGTCCTCCTCGCGCTGCTTTACCTCGGCGTCAAGAACATCCACCTCGGCCCCACCCTGCCCGCCTTTCTTTCTCCCAACGTTGCGAAGGTGCTTGTAGATACCTTCGGCATAGGCGGAATCGGAAGCGTGGACGAAGACATAAAAATGTTCATGGCATAAGGCTCCAAAACTATTGAAATCGGCGCGCCCGGGTTTCGAAATTCCCCCGGCGCGCCTTTTAATTTCCGCTTTTCTGAGTGAATTTTTTGCTCAATGCTTTTTAAGAATGTCTCTTGCGCGTTACAGCCGACAGCCCCCCGTTTTACGGCTTCTTCCCTGTTCAAAAACTTTGATAAGCACCGCTTTCCTGCCTGCGTGAAAATTTATCAAAACGGCAGCCGCGGCGGCGCAACCTTGATTCGGGTATATTGCGGCGCAGCTCTTTCCATTTATTGGTGATTTTGTCACGGTAATTATTTTCAAAGCGGATATAATGTTAAGCAGAAAATACTTATTAAACTGAAAAGGAGCCGAAAGCATGGACACAGTAGTTATCACTAAGGAAAATTTTGCGGACGAGGTTCTGAATACCACAAAGCCCGTTCTTCTGGACTTCTGGGCCTCCTGGTGTCTTCCCTGCCGCATCGCCGCCCCCATAGTTGAGGAAATCGCGGCGGAAAACCCGGGAGCAAAGGTTGGAAAGATAAACGTGGACGAGGAGAGGGAGCTTGTGGAAGCATTTAATATTATGTCGATGCCGACATTTGTCGTCCTTAAGGGAGGCGAGGTCGTTTCAGCTTTTTCCGGCGTCAAGTCAAAGGCTTACATACTCGGAATGCTCGGCATAGGATAGAGCGAAACTAATGAAAGGCCGGTGCTGCTGGAGGTTGAGCTTAGCGGAGCCGGCCTTAAAATTTTCCGCCCGGTATCATCTTTTTAATTCATGAGCGAAAAGACTTATTATGCCTTGCGGATATTTGCTCCGGGTTTGCATCTTGAAAAGTATCGGGTGGTATGATATCATTTACGGGTGTGCGGACGGGACATAAGCGTTTAATTTTATTGTAAAGTATTTAATTCGCCGGACGAAAGGACACCAGTTCCCACCGCTCGCTTTGTATTACTGGAGGATTAAGTTTTGACTCTTAAGCAAATCGAGTATTTTCAAACGGTGTGCAGATGCGGCAACATCTCCAATGCCGCAAAAGAGCTTTTCGTATCCCGGTCAGTAGTCTCACGCGCCTTGTCGGAGCTTGAGGATGAATTTGATACCCAGATATTCATACGCACCCAGACCGGCGTTGAATTGACCGAAAGCGGAAAGCTGCTTTACAGGCTGTTTGACGAGTTCATAAAATGCTACTCGGCGACCAAGGAATGGATAAAAAAAGAGGAAGAAAACTCTTCTGCCGGCTTTCTGCGCGTTGGTGTAACGCCCACGAACGCCTCCCAGATATTTTATCGCTACTTAAAGCCTTTTGCCGAAAAGCACCCGGGCATTCAGCTTTATATAGACGAATTCAGCGCCTACGACGCCTGGAACCTCATTTCCGGCGGCGAAACCGACGTGTTTTTCACACCCGCCCGTGTGCAGAGCACCGGAATGTTCGACAGCATCGCTCTCTATCAGACGGGAATCGTGCTGGGAATGACTGCGGACGACCCGCTGTCAAAAAAGGATTCCCTGGGCGTTTATGATATGATGGATCTCCCCCTCGCCTGCCTGAAAGCGCCTATGCCGCTTGAGGGGATGCTGGAATCCTGCTTCGGCGCCTTGGGAAAGAAGCCCAAAATCGTTCTTCGCACCACCGACAGGAGGCTGCTGATGGAAATGACGCTTAATGGAACGGTTTATTCCATATTGCCCGGAGATATGGTGGAGTCATGGCCGGGAATCGTGGGCATCCCCATACAGTTTTTCTTCAGCAGCACTCACAGGATGGTGTGGAGCAAAGCCCTTCCCCGCAAGGCCTCTTTGGACGCCTTCATCGAACACATGCGAAACTTTGAGATGGAATAAGCATAAAAACCGGCCGCGGCAATCTGTTATTTTGCCGCGGCCGGTTTTATAATTTTATATGGTTTCGCAAACCGCTCGGCTTATGCTCACTTGAAGACATAGCCAAGAACTATGCAGATCAGACTTGCCAGCACGATGAAGATTATATTGGTTACAACGCCCTTTGTCCAAATAAACTTCTGTGTCATTTCCTTGCGTCCGAGCATTATCGGAGCGTAGGCGATGGCCCCGTTCGTAAGGAAGGCGCACATACCTGAGAGGATAGTCGCGACGCCGAGGATGGTCGCGTTCCCGCCGCCGCTCTTTTGCAGGGTAACGGCTATGGGGATGCATATGGCGTTTATCGTAAAGCTGACAGGCATGCCGTTTGTAAAGTTCGTAAATATTGTGGAAACAGCCACGCAAAGGAATACTAGCATCGGCCAGTTCGCGTTCTTAAGCACCGGTCCGAGCGCCGCGGAGATGGCGGCCTTAATTCCGAGGTCGTCTGAGGCGATTGCCGCACCGCAGATCGTGAAGCAGCCTGCAACCGCTATGATGCCCCACATGGTTCTCGACTGCAGCAGTTTTACTCCGTCGATGAACGGCTTGCCGTCTTTGTCACGCATCATGCTGAGGATTCCAAAGAGCAGTATCCATATCCAGATGGTGCCGACTCTGTTGTACAAGGTCGTCAGTTCGGATTTTGCCGGAAGGAACATGCTTATAAGAAGGAATACGATTCCGAAGATCATAAAGCCGAGCAGAGTTCTCTGCTTCCCTGTAAGCTTGAAATCCGAGTCCTTAAGTCCCATCTTCTTGACGTCGTATTCCTTAAGCGGCGTAAGGTCAGTCTTCCACACCAGTGGGATAAAGAGCGCGTAAACGACAACGAGGGCGACTACCACAAGAGTAGCGGTTATAAGATAGGCTGCGTCGTTGAATACAAGTCCGCTGCTCTTCATAATGCCGCTGATGATTGCTATCGAGGAAAGGTGTACGCCCTTGAAGGGAAGTATGTAAGCGCCCATTGTCGCTATGTAGATACCGAGCAGAAGCTCGCGCTTAAGGTCGCTGTCATCCTTGATGCTGCACATATCGCAGATGCCGTCCAGAATCGGGTACCAGAGCAGAAGCATGGTGGTCGGGCTGCTGACCAGTGCGGAGCAGGCAAGCACGGTGAGGAAAAGCGTGATGATAAGACGCATGGGATGCCCTTGCAGAGCCTTTATCCTCAGCATCTTTCTGCCCAGGACATTCACAGCTCCGGACTCCGTGACCGCTCCGGTGAGCGCCATTACCCAGATAATCTGCTGAATGGTGGTGTTGCCGAACCAGTTCGACAAAAGCGCGGGACCCGCCATGTAGTTTGTGGTTACCATGGCGAAGAGTCCCAGAACAGCGGGCCAGAAAGTTTCTCCGGTATAGATGGTGGCTATAAGCACACCGAAGAAAATACCGAGAATGCTCACTCCCGCCGGCTTTATTCCGGCAAACGGCTTTACTACCTGTCCGAAAAAGAACATCAGGAACAAAGAAACAAATGCAAATATGTAATACTTGGCATTGTTCTTTTTCGAGGCAACGGTATCAGGCATGGTGTTGATCTCCTCCTTGTAATACTAGCTGCAAAAGGCTCCCATTCCGCGCAGTGCGCAATTTTCACCTCTTGCGCATTAATTGAATACACTATAACTTGCCCTTTCACCTGCGTAAAGAACGTAATTCGGGCATAGTGTGACATAATAGCTACACTAAATACTTTTTATATTTATAATTTACAATTTATTTTTTTATATTTTGTAAGATATACACGTTTTTTGTGCCTGACCGGACGCTTTTGCCAATAACGATTTGAAAAATAATACTCCGACCGGCATATACCTGTGCGAAATCAGGCGCGGCTTTAAAAGGGAAGCGGGAAATCGTCAAAACTTCAGGCGGCGCAAAAAACAAATACCGATTTTAAGGCATTAAGTCCTTCTGCCCTCCGCCTGAGATCATTCAGTACGGAATGGCGGAATCTTTCCGGCCCCCGGGATTGACCGGATTTTTCAAAATGACGGACGGCGCCCGAAGGCGCCGTCCCAGACTGTCAAAAAAGCCCTTTGGGCTTTTTTGACAAGGGGGCTTAATGACGGCCGCTCTGCCGCGCCCGTCATGAGAGGTGTCATTTCCGACGTACACGCC
>JAJUGN010000037.1 GCA_029265975.1 Clostridiales bacterium | reverse complement strand
GGTGATGCTTTGTATTTCAAATTTCTCGCGCTTTTCCTTGCGGTTATGAACTCCGCGGCCTTCGCCCTGATGGGGATAGACAAGCGCCGCGCAAAAACAGGCGGACGGCGCGTGCCCGAGGCTGCGCTCTTTCTTTTCGCGTTCGCCGGCGGCTCCGTCGGGGCTCTTTTCGGTATGTACACGTTCCGGCACAAGACGAAGCACCTAAGGTTTCGTATCGGCATACCCTTGATTCTGGCTTCTCATGCCATATTGACGATAATCTTTTTTGTAAAGATCGGAGGCTAGCGCCCCCCTTTTTTTGCTGTTTCCAGGTAGGCCCGTGCCTCACCGTAGTCCCCGGCGTCCTCGAAAGCTCTGCGGCTTTCCTCGAAGCGCCCCTGTCCGAACAGTTCTTTTCCGTACATAAAGCACGCTTCTCTGTATCTTTCCTCGCTGTCTTTATATCTCCCGAGCTCCCTGAACAGGGCCGCGGCATCTTCCGATCTGCCTTTTTCAAGTGCTTCCCTGGCCTTCAGGTATTTATCCTTCCGCGGCTTGCCGTCCATAATCCGCCAGTTCTGCCAGAAAGGCAGCGGCACCATTAAAATAAACATAATAACAGGGAAAATGATTGCCCATCTCGGCATAACAACACCTCCGCGCGCCGTATTCATCCATTATTTTACACCGTTCGGCGGCGTTTGGCAATAACATCCTTATTGTTGCTGCTTTGCAAGCTCCGAAAGCTTCCTCAGCCTGTGATTAAGACAGGATTTGCCTACCGGAGGACTGTGAAGGGCCGCAAGCTCGTTCAGGCTCACCTCGGGATTCGCCTTTCTCAGCTCCGCAGTATATTTCAGCTTATCCGGAAGGCTGTTCATCCTTCCGCTTTTTTCAAGCTTTTCTATCGCCCTTATCTGGTCCACCGAGGCGTAGGCGGTTTTGCCGACATTTGCGGTTTCGCAATTGACGCGCCTGTTCACGCTGTTGCGAAAATCCTTCTCCACCTTAGCGGACATGACCTCCATCGCCGCCACAGGCGCGCCGATCGTTGTGAGGAAATCCTCGATGGCCTCGCTCTGCTTGAGGTAAATGATATAGTTTCCGTTTCGCGAGGTATCCTTGGGGGAAAAGCCCATATCAAGTAAGAGCGAATATGTCTCGTGGCTTACGTTATAGTGGTCTGTGACAAGCTCCAGATGGTACCTTTTGCACGGGTCCGTGACGGAGCCGCCCGCAAGAAAAGCCCCCCGTATAAAAGAAACACGGCAGCATTCATCCTCAAGCACGCTGAGATTTATGTGGTGGGCCAGCACTTTTTCGCCTTCGTATCCGTAGGCGGCGAATATCCTCCTTATCTTGCCGGTGTCGCTTATGGCAAAGGTCAGCTTGCCCTCCTGCGCGTTCTCGGGCGGAGCCGTGTCGAAGTCTACGCCCAGGGCGCGCTTAAAAAGCCGCGGAAGCCTGGCTGCGAAAGCCTGGCTTTCGGTAACAATCTTTATAAGCTTCATGGAGAAGGTATTGCAATAGGAAAGTATGCCATAGACCTCCGCCGCCGCGCAGCAGGGCTTGTCTATGACCTTGCATATTTCCGTTTTTGTATCCGAGGAAAACGACACACCCAGACCTCCGAATCAATGCGCGTGCTTTTCAATATCCCTGTGCCTCATCTTGACACTATACCCCTTAGAGCTTATGAAGCAGCCGAGCTCCTCAGCTATGGCGACCGAGCGGTGCCTGCCACCGGTGCATCCGATGGAGATTACGAGCGAATGCTTGCCCTCCTCGATATAGAATGGTATCAGGTACTCCACCATATCCTGGAGCTTTTTCAGAAATTCCTTCGTCTGCGAATAGGAGAAAATGTAATTGTGCACCGGCTCGTCCAGTCCGCTGAGCTGAGCCAGCTCAGCGACGTAAAAGGGGTTCGGAAGGAAGCGCACGTCGAAGACGAGGTCCGAGTTCGTAGGTATCCCGTACTTGTAGCCGAAGGATGTCACGCTCACATCCAGGTTTTTTCTCTCGCCCTTGCCCGAAAAGAGCCTGTAAAGCTCGGACTGAAGGCGGCTGAGCGTAAAGTCGGTGGTGTCTATTATATAGTCGGCGCGCTCCCTGATAGGGCTCAGAAGCTCCTTTTCCCGCCTTATCGAATCCTCGACGTTTCCGGTCTCCTGGTCGAGCGGATGCCGCCTGCGTGTCTCCTTGTACCGCTTCACTATGGTATCTGAGGAGGCCTCAATGTAGAGGATCTTTGAGTCGCAGCCC
The DNA here is from genome assembly GCA_029265975.1 of Clostridiales bacterium. Lineage (GTDB taxonomy): Bacteria > Bacillota > Clostridia > Oscillospirales > Oscillospiraceae > DUPK01. The sequence goes on along the minus strand of JAJUGN010000037.1, from coordinate 16,748 downwards.
ATCTTCTGCATTTCGTCCATCGCCCTGAACAGATCCTCAAAGCTTTCCCTGCCCCTTATGTCCGTAACCAGCGCGACATATTCGTACCTGCCCCTTGTCGCGAGGCACAGCTCCGCGAATTTCGGTATCAGCACGACCGGCATATTGTCCACGCAGTAAAAGTTCATATCCTCTAGAATTCCTGCGGCCTTGCTCTTCCCCGCCCCCGACAGGCCCGATATGATTAAAAATTTCACGGTGCGCCCTCCTTTTTCAGCCTCCGATGTACTTTATTTCCGTCTCCAGCATTATTCCGCTTCTCTCGAATACGGTCTTTTTTATATGTTCAACAAGCCTCAGCACGTCCTCGCAGGTTGCTCCGCCCCGGTTTACGACAAAGCCGGCGTGCTTTTCAGAAACCTGGGCGCCGCCTATGGAATAGCCCTTAAGTCCGGCTTCGTCGATGAGCGCGGCGGCGTATCCGCCCTTCGGGCGCTTGAAGGTGCTGCCCGCGCTCGGTATATCGAGCGGCTGTGACGCTCTGCGTCTTTCAGAAAGCTCGTTCATTCTCTTGCGTATTTCGTCCCGCTCGCCTTTTCTGAGCTTCAGGACGGAACCGAGAATTATTTTTCCGCCGTCGGAAAAGGCGCTGTGCCTGTATTCGAAGGCATGCTCGCCGTCCGAAGCAGTTTTTTTAAGCAGATTTTCGTCGAGGTATTCGGTCATGACGACGACGTCCTTAATTTCCCCTCCGTAGGCGCCCGCATTCATTGACACCGCTCCGCCGAGCGTCCCGGGTATGCCGTGAGCGAATTCAAAACCCTCGAGGCCGTTTTTCTGAGCGAAAACGGCAATCTTGGAAAGCAAAGCGCCGCTTTGGGCGTATATTCTATCCTCTCCGGCAAGCTCTATTTTTGAAAGCCCGTCGCAGGTTTTTACGGCAAAAATATCGAGCGGGCCGTCCGAAACCAGGAGGTTTGTGCCGTTCCCTATAATGAGCGGAGCAATCCCGAACCGCCTTGCGGCGGCGCACAGCGCCTCGAGCTCGCCCGCCGAACGGGGAAAAGCCATAAGCGCCGCCGGTCCCCCTATGCGGAAGGATGTGTGCCTGCTCATCGGCTCTCCCCTGGACAGGCGTATTCCCGGCAGCGTATCAGTCAGTATTTTATGAAATGCGTCAAAATCCATGTTTACCTCTTACCTGTCGCTGAGCTTCACGTCAAAATATTCGTTTATCCTTCTCGTAAACTCCTCCGCCGCGTTGCTTCCGAGGTATTTCTGCCTGTGGTTCATCGCCGCGACTTCGACGATAATGGCAAGATTCCGTCCCGGCTTGACCGGAACGGTGAGCGACGGCACATCCACTCCCATTATAGTCATATATTGGTTTTCTATGCCTAATCTGTCATAGGCAACGTCGTCGCGCCAGGCCTCGAGATTTATTATAAGGTCTATCTTCTGCGCCTGCTTGATTGCGCCCATGCCGTAAAGCCTGCGGACGTCCACCACGCCTATTCCGCGCAGCTCCACATAGTAGCGTATCATTTCTGGCGCGTTGCCCATCAGGTTGTCGTCGGATATTTTTTTGATTTCGACGGCGTCGTCGGCAATAAGCCTGTGCCCGCGCTTCACCAGCTCTATGGCCGTCTCGCTTTTTCCGACGCCGCTCTCGCCGAGGAGCAGTATGCCCTCCCCGTAAACCTCCACCAGGACGCCGTGCCGGGTTATCCTCGGCGCAAGGTAGTTTTTAAGCCTTATTATAAGTCCGGCAATAAAGTCGGAGGTGTCTCTTTCTGTGATGAAGACGCTTCTGTTGTGCTTTTTCGCCATCGCGACGCACTCTTCCGAGGGTTTGGTCCCGTGGCATATTATGAGCGCCGGAATGTTCCATGAAAAAAACTTGTCAAAGCTGATAAGCCGCTTCCTGCGCGAAAGGCTCAGCTCGTATTCCGACTCCGCCTTGCCTATTACCTGAAGCCTAGTCTCGTCAAAGTATTCGTAAAAGCCGGTAAGCTGAAGGCCGGGCCGGTTTATGTCGGGAGTGGAAACGACCACCTCGTTGTAATCGCTGGATTTGTATACCGCGCTCAGTCCTAGCTCTTTTTCAAGCACCGACAGCTTTACCGTGTATTCCCCCATCTGTCCCCACACCCTTCCTGCGCTTTTGCCTGTAATTAGATTGTATACAAAAAAGAATGTATTTTCAAGTATTATTAAATTTATGCTTGCATTTTCAGAATTTGTCTGCTATTATAATGAACGTATCTTTTTAGGGTTTACGCAGTCGCCACAAGCAAGGAGGTGCAGCAGATGGCAAAGTGCGATTTTTGCGATAAAGGTGTCGCTTTCGGCATACAGGTCAGCCATTCACACAGGCGCTCGAACAGGACCTGGAAGCCGAACGTCAAAAGAGTAAAGGCAGTTGTAAACGGATCCCCCCGCCATGTGTATGTCTGTACCGCATGTCTGCGCAGCGGCAAAGTAACGCGCGCGGTATAAAAGAATAAAAAGTTTTACGGGCACGACTTCCGTCGTGCCCGTTTAATTTTTTACCCCCGGCCTTCAGTACCTCATTTGACTTCGATCACCGAAACCGGGCAGCTCTCCTGCGCCTCGACTGCCCTGTCCTCCGCCTCTTCGGGCACCTCGTCCACATAAACCTCGGCAAGGCCGTCTTCCGCCATTCTGAAGACCTCGGGGCAGGTGCTGACGCAAAGTCCGCAGGATATGCAGCCGTCCCTTTCTATCTTTGCAATCATTTTTAATACCTTCTCTCTTTTTATACATATTGAAGTTTTCAGCCACGATAAAAATCTCCGCTAAGCGGGGATTCGGCCGGCGCGCTCGCCTTCCCCGAAGGCTGCGCTCGGAAAAGCCGCTTTGCTCCCTCGCCGCCTGGGCGAAACCGCAAAGCACGGCTCCTTGCCATGAATTCAAAAAATATGATGTGCCGCAGAGCCTCCTTGCTTATTATATCATGATTTTTCTTTTTAACTAATAAATTTATTAATTTCTGCAAAAAACAGCGCAGCAAAAAATCGAAAAGCACCGCTTTTTTGCCGAAAAATCCGCGAATATTCGTAAAGTTAATATACTTCACATACTCTGGTTATTTCGACTATTTTATTTATTTGTAAAGCGTTCCGGTTCGCAAAGTATTTTAAGTAATATTACTTTACAGCTTCAAGCGCCTGCTTCAGGTCAAAAATAATGTCGTCCGCATGCTCTATGCCTATGGAAAGCCTTATTGTGTTAGGCCTGATGCCCGATTCCTCCAGCTCACGCTCGTTCATCTGCGAATGAGTCGTGCTTGCGGGATGTATTACCAGGCTTTTGGCGTCCGCGACGTTAGCGAGAAGCGAAAATATTCTGAGCCTGTCGATGAATTCCTTCGCCTCCCTTGCGCCTCCCTTTATGTCAAATGTGAAGATGGAGCCTCCCCCGTTGGGGAAGTATTTCCTGTAAAGCTCATTGTATGGACTGTCCGGAACGGAAGGATGGTTCACTTTTTCGACTTTTGGGTGCTTCAAAAGGAAATCGACTACCTTTGCCGCATTCTCCGCATGCCTCTCCACGCGAAGCGAGAGCGTTTCAAGCCCCTGCAGGAAAAGAAAGGAGTTGAATGGGCTAAGCGCGGCGCCCATGTCTCTCAGAAGCGTCACCCTCGCCTTGACGATGTAAGCCGCGGCTCCTGCAAGTTCGCTGAAAACCGCGCCGTGGTAGCTAGGATTGGGCCTTGAAAGTCCCGGAAACCTGCCGGAGGCCGCCCAGTCGAATTTCCCGCCGTCCACTATCACTCCGCCTATCGAGGTACCGTGCCCTCCAATAAACTTTGTCGCCGAATGGACCACTATATCCGCTCCGTACTCGAAGGGGCGGAGAAGATAGGGCGTCGCAAATGTGTTGTCTACAATGAGCGGAACTCCACTCTTGTGCGCCGTTTCCGCTACCGCCCCAATATCGACAATACTTGAATTCGGATTGCCGAGAGTCTCAATAAATACCGCTTTCGTGTTAGCTTTGATCGCATTTTCAAAGCTTCCGGGTATGTCCGGGTCGACGAAAGTCACATCTATGCCGAAATCCCTGAGGGTATGCGCAAACAGATTGTAGGTGCCCCCGTAAAGCGTCTTTGCGGCGACTATGTGGTCGCCCGAAACTGCGATGTTCTGTATGGCGTAGGTGACTGCAGCCGCTCCGCTGGCCAGCGCCAGCGCGCCGACACCGCCTTCGAGAGCCGCCATTCTCTTCTCGAAAACGTCCGTCGTCGGGTTCATGATCCTAGTGTAGATGTTTCCGCCCTCCGAAAGCGCAAATCTTGCCGCAGCGCTCTCCGAACCGGGAAACACATATGAAGCGGTCTGATAAATCGGCACTGCTCTCGAGTCCGTGGCCGGGTCCGGCCTTTCCTGTCCCGCATGCAGCTGAAGAGTCTCAAACCTGAATTTTCTGTCCGGCATCGTTTCCACTTCTTTCTTTTTCAATTATATATTATTCATATATTTTTAATATGAATAATATACGCTTTCATTGGGCTTCTGTCAAGAGAGGTGCGGTTATTTTTTTATTGTATTTTCATATATTATCTGTTTTTTCTTTATGCATCCTGACAAGGTCGGCTAAAGTAATGCTGTTTACCACGCCGCTCACAGCCTCGTCTATCCTTTTCCAAACCTCCATTGTCACGCATTGCTGGGCTTTTTTGCACTGGTTGGGGCTGTTTTCCATACAGGCAACGGGAGCGAGGCTGCCCTCGGTCAGCCGCAGTATTTCCCCCACGGTATATTCCTCGGCCGGGCGTGAGAGCCTGTAACCCCCCTGCGAGCCGCGCACGCTCTTTACAAATCCCGCTCTGCTGAGCACGGTTATAATCTGCTCAAGGTATTTGTTCGAAATGTCCTGGCGCTCGGAAATGCTCTTTATGGTCACATACTGATCCGGAGCGCCAAGTGCCAGATCAAGCATCAGGCGAAGCGCATAGCGCCCTCTTGTGGATATTTTCATAAATCCCTCTCCCCTTCGGTAATCATGTCCCCGACGAGGTCCTTTATGACCTCCGAGGCAAGAATGAGGCCCGCCGCAGGCGGTACAAACGAGATGCTTCCGGGGATCTGCCTCCGCGACTCGGTTCTCGCCGCGGCGCCCTCAGGGCAGACCCTATCGCTCATGCAAGCTTCTTCGCGGCTTTCAGCGGGCTTCATCGGAGCTTCCCTTGAATATACAACTTTAAGCGAAACAATCCCGCGCGCTTTGAGCTCCTTTCTCATGACTTTCGCAAGCGGGCAGACCGAAGTTTTATAGATGTCCTCGACCATAAAGCCGGCAGGATTGAGCTTGTTTCCGGCTCCCATGCAGCTTATTATCGGGACATTCGCTTCCTTTGCCCTTTGTATCAGGGTGAGCTTTGAGGAAACCGTATCTATGGCGTCTATGACGTAATCGTAGTCCGAAAGCGGTATTTCGTCCGCGTTTTCGGCGGTATAGAAGCATTCGTGGGCGCGGACGTCGCAGGCGGGGTTGATGTCCAGTATCCGCTCCTTCATCACTTCGGCTTTTTTGCGGCCCAAAGAAGAGTGCGTCGCTATAAGCTGTCGGTTTATGTTTGTAAGGCATACGACGTCATCGTCAATAATGTCTATCGCGCCGACGCCGCACCTTGCCACAGCCTCCGCGGCAAAGGAGCCGACGCCGCCGACGCCGAACACGGCCACCCTCGAGCGTCTCAGCTTCTCCATGGCCTTTCTGCCAAGAATAAGCTCGGTCCTTGAAAACTCGTTTTGCATTTCAACCCCTCGTTTTTATAAGAGCGTGAGCGTCTCGTTCATGCTGCCGGTCCTGTATCCCCGCAGGTCGAGCGAAACATAGGTAAAACCGATTTCACGAAACCTTGAGTATATTTTGTCCCTCAGAACCTTTTCGAACATGGCGTTCATGCCTCTCTCGTCAGTTTCTATGCGCGCAAGGCTCCCGTGGCAGCGAACCCTTACCTGATAAAAACCCAGGTCAATTAAAAACTGCTCGGCTTTGTCTATCATTTCGAGCTTCTCCGCGGTTATTCTCTCCCCGTAAGGAACCCTTGTGGCCAGACATGCGAAGGAGTGCTTGTTCCAGGTTCCAAGCCCAAGCATCCTGGAGAGCTCCCTTATTTCGGCTTTCGCAAGCCCCGCCTCCCTCAGCGGGCTCTTCACGTTCAGCTCAGCCAATGCCAGAAGCCCGGGCCTGTAATCCGCCTCGTCGTCGGCGTTCGAGCCCTCCGCGACGATATTAAATCCCCTCGCCTCAGCCGCCGCGATTATTTTCGAGAACAGCTCCTTTTTGCATATGTAGCACCTGTTCGGGGGATTTTCGGCAAAGCCCTCGACCTCAAGCTCGTTCGAAGCAACAAAGATTTGTTCTATATTGTTTTGCTTCGCAAAGGCAATGGCTTCCCGCAGCTCTCTCTGCGGAAAGCATAATGAGCTTGCGGTAACGGCCAGTACCCTGTCGCCGAGAACCGTCTTCGCGGCTTTCAGCAGGAATGTCGAATCCACTCCGCCGGAGAAGGCGACCGCAAGGCTTCCGCAGTCCGAAAGAAGGGCCTTCAGCTTTTCAAATTTTTCCAGAGCTTTGTCCAAAATCAGAATCTCCCCGTTAAAATTAGTTTTTCAATGGATATAGTATGATTTTATGCTGCAAATGTCAAGCGTTCTCTTCAGCCCCGAGGAATTATCGGCAGTTAAACGCCTTCATGGTGCTTTCATGATACATTATCGCTTTTTTTAAGCGCAAAAAGCCCTTTTCCAGGGCTTTTCAGACTGTCAAAAAAGCCCTTTTGGCTTTTTTGACAAGGGGATTGCATGACGGACGCTCTGCCGCGCCCGTCATGAGAGGTGTCATTTCCGACGTACACGCCGCCGGAAATGACAGATTTGACTTTGTTTCCGCCATTCGTGGCGGAAATTCTGCGAAGCTTTTTTGCCGTAAACAAGTTTTTCGACAAGCTGCAAAAAGCCCTTTTCCAGGGCTTTTTGCAGCTTCATTTTATCTTATTCGCTCTTTACCTGCTCTATTCCGTAGAGAAGCGCGTTGACTATCGCTGCGGCCACGTTGCTGCCGCCCTTCCTGCCCCGCGCTATTATATACGGCACGTCGCACTCCATGATCAGCTCCTTGCTCTGCACTACGTTCACGAAACCAACGGGGGCGCCTATGACCAGCTCGGGCTTGAGAGCACCCTCCTTAATCAGCTCATAGATGCGGACAAGCGCGGTCGGAGCGTTGCCTATCGCGAAGATGAGCGGCCTTCCGATCGTTGAAGCAAGGTCCACGGAGGCGACGGCGCGGGTGGTGCCGTTTTTCTCGGCGGCCTCCCTGACCCGGTCGTCGTCGATAAAGCAGAACGCCTCTCCGCCGAAGGCTTTGAGCTTTTTCTTGTTTATGCCTGCCTTAGCCATGTTCGTATCGGTAAATACGCAGGCGCCGTTTTTTATGGCTTCCCTCGCAGAAGCCACGCAGCCCGGCGAAAAAACGAGGTTTTCGGCGTAATCGAAGTCCGCGGTGGTGTGGATAACGCGCTTTATTATCGGCGCAAGCTCATCTCGCAGCTCTTTTTTCAGCTCCGAGGAAATAATTTCAAAGCTCCGCGCCTCTATTTCTGCGGGAAGCACCTTTTCCAGCTTTATATTCATTTCATTCTCCCTGCTTCGCCTGTCCCGAAATTATGAATACCGGGTTCTGGGCGGTCATAAGATTGTATTTTCCGAGTTTTCTCGCCTTTGAAACGGAGATTTCCGCGATTTCCGGCTCGATTTGCATTTCCCTCATAGCCTCCGCGGCCGAATGGAGCGTCTCCAGCGTTACGGCATTTATCACTATTCTGGCGTACCTGTTTTTTTCGAGAACGGCGGCGATTATATCCCTCAGATTGCCGCCGGCGCCGCCGACAAAGACCGCGTCGGGAGCCGGAAGCCCTCTTAACGCCTCCGGCGCTTGGCCATGCAGGATCTCTATGTTCGCCGTTTGGTGCTTCAAAGCGTTTTGCCTTATAAGCCCCGCAGCGTCTTTTTCGCGCTCTATTGCGTACACCCTGCCCTTGTGGCAGGAAAGCGCCATCTCTACCGTGACGGAGCCGGTGCCCGCGCCTATATCGTAGCATATATGAGAGGGCTCCAGCCGGAGCTTGGACAGCGTGACTGCTCTCACCTCCGACTTTGTCATGGGAACCTCGCCGCGTATGAAGTCCTCGTCCGCCATTCCAAAGCTTAAGCCTGTTCTTGGATGCGGATTTTCGATAAGCAGCACGCACAGCGAATCTCTTTCTGATAAGGCGAGCTCCTCCGCCGTCGTTTCCGATATTCGCTCGTCTTCATATCCCAGCTTTTCCCCGACGTATACCCTCAGCTTTCCAAAGCCGTATTCGGTGAGCAGCGCCGCTATTTCCGGCACCCCTCCGCCCGTGATGCAAAAGGTCTTCGCGTTGCGGCGAACCGCCGAAACTATGTCGGCATTCCTGCCGTGCAGGCTCACAAACTCGGCGTCGTGCCAGGGCTTTCCTATTCTCGCGAAAAAGGCGTTGACCGACGAAATGCCCGGAACGAGCCTGACCTTAAAATCCTTCAAAAGCGGCAGCAAGGCGCTCGTTCCGCTGTAAAAGCCGACGTCCCCGCTCATCAAAACGGCGTAATTCGTCTTGCCGCCCTTTATTATTTCAGACAGGATATCCTCCGCCCTGACCGCCTCCGCGCAGAGCCTTCCGCTCTCCCTGTATGGCTCCAGCATGCGCCCCGCGCCTATTAGCATCTCGGAACCGTCGATAGCCCTCTTTGCCTCAAGCGTCAGAGAATCCGTTCCGTTGGTGCCGGTTCCGACTATACAGACGAATTTCATTTACATACTCCCGACTATTTTCTTGACGTCATCAAGCGTCATGTCGCCGCTCTCGGACGGCTTTTTCAGCAAAAACACCCGCATGCCGAGCTCGCGGGCCGCCGACAGCTTTTCCTCGAAGCCTCCAAGGGCCCCGGACTCTTTCGTGACAAGTATTTTGGCTCCGGCGTAGCGGAACATGGCCAGATTAAGCTCATGCGAAAACGGCCCCTGCATGCAGATGATGTGCGAAGGCAAAAGCCCCGCTTCAAGGCACAGCTCCAGGGATTCTACGCTGGGCAGCACGCGGGCGAAAAGGCGCTCGCCGTGATTTTTTATTCCCGCGAACCTTTTAAGGTCCTTGCTTCCAGTGGAAAGGAAAACCGCGCCCTCGGTTTCATCCAGCGCCCTGACAAGGCTGTCGATGTCTTCAAATTCCGCGCAGCCGCCGGCCGCCGAATCCGCGCGCCTGACACGGATATACGCGGCGTTCGCCCTCCGGCACGCAGAACTTATATTCCTGCTCGCCTCGACGGCGTAGGGGTGCGTCGCGTCCACGACGTATTTAGGCCGGCTCTCCCCGATAAGGCAAAATATCTCCTCCTCGCCCAGGCGGCCGACGCGCACGTCCACGCTTCCCTCCGATTTCAGAAGGCTGCCGCCGTAGTCCGAGGCCACGCAGGCAAGCGCCGCCACGCCTTTTTGTCTCATAAACTCGGCTAGCTCCCGGCCCTCGGTAGTGCCCGCAAAAAGCAGAACATCATACATCCCTGTATCCCCTCGGGGTGACCATTTTGCCGTTTATGACTTTTGTGGAGCTGTTGCCTATAAAAACTGTGGTGAACATGTCGACCTTTGCGTCGCGCAGCCGGGAGAGGGTTGTTATAACGCTCTCCTGCCCATCACGATAAATGTTTTTCACATAGCCGCAGACCCTGTCGCCCGGAATATGCCTCAGCATTATTTCGCAGGCTCGCCGCAGGTAATCGCTGCGGCTGTTGCTCGCCGGATTGTAGAGCGAAATGCAGAAATCGGCCTGCGCCGCAAGAGAGAGGCGCTTTTCTATCAGCTCCCACGGCGTCAGAAGGTCGCTTAGGCTGATAACGGCAAAGTCATGGGTGAGGGGCGCGCCGAGAACCGAACCGCCGGAAAGCGCCGCTGTCACGCCCGGTATAACGGCTATTTCAAGCGGCGGATACTTTTCGCTCACCTCGTAGACAAGACCGGCCATTCCGTAAACGCCGCTGTCTCCGCTGCAGACCAGCGCGGTCGTCCTGCCCTTCAGGGCTTCCTCCACCGCAAGGCGGCAGCGGTCCGCCTCCTTCATCATCGGAGTCGAAAGGTATTCCTTGTCCGGAAAGACCGGCTTCACAAGCTCCACGTATTTTGTGTATCCCACTATCAGATCCGCTTCCTCAAGGGCCGAATAGCATTCCCTTGTCATATTTCCGGGGCTCCCCGCTCCGATGCCGGCAACATACAGCTTTTGCATATATTCAAAACCTCAAGCTTACATATTTTTCAAATACGGCGACGGTCACGCCGTTAAGCGATTTTTTTCTTACAACGAGCTTGCCCTTGCCCCCGCCGAGTGCCGCGGCCCTTTCGCAGACGTTGTCCGCCCCTGTCGCGCTCCTTACATAGTCCGAGGAGGAAAACTCACCCTCAAGACTCATCAGGCTTTCGGCGCTGAAAAACTCGGTTTCGAGCCCCCGTTTCCTCGCAAATTCAAGAAGCCCCGGCTCGTTTGCCTTTATATCTATCGAGCAGAGCTTTGTAACCCTCTCGATCTCAACTCCGGCAAAGCTTATCGCCTCCTCTATCTTTTCAAGCGGGGCTCCCCGCCTGCAGCCGATTCCCAGAACAAGGTTTTTGGGCGCCATGCTGAGGGTTATCTGGAAGGGCTTCCTCTTGTCGTCAGCTCCGACGTATATGCCGCATTTGTGGTCTCCCTCCGAAACTCCCGGCGGAAGCTCCCCTTCGTAATCATATTCCGATACAAAGCCTACCGGCTCCCCGTTAAGAATGCGGGAGGACACGAGCTTTACTATCCCGAGGTTTCGTATTACAAGCCCGTTTTTCTTTGCCCAGAGGTCCGCCGCAAACACTCCGTTTATGTCCGTTGCGGTGGTCAACACGGCCTCCCCGCCCAGAGCGGCGGCTATATCAACAGCCATTTCGTTGGCTCCGCCGATATGCCCGGACAGAATCGGGATTGCGTGCTTCCCAAGCTCGTCGCAGACTATGACGGCGGGGTCGGTCGCTTTCGACTTTATATGAGGAGCTATCGTCCTCACGGCTATGCCGCAGGCTCCGACAAAAACAAGGACATCAAAAATCGGAAATATTCTTCCCACTATCGCGCGCACGCTTTCGAAGTCCCTTCCGGTGACGAACGTCTCGGTTTCGCAGCCGTTTTCCCGCAGCGCCGCCGAAATCCTCGCGGCGGTTTCCGACCCCCTCGCGGTAAAGGCCAGAAGCGCGCACTTCATTGCCTTGCCTCCCGGAATTCCGTGGAGAAGTCAGGCGCGTAAAGTTTCGAAAGCGCGTAGCTTTCTCCGAGAAAGTCGCCGACGAGTATAAGCGCGGTCTTTTTGATTCCGTTTTTCTCCGCCATTTCACTAAGAGTCCCTACGGTGCCCCTGACGGTCTTCTCGTCTTCCCAGCTGGCCTTGTAGACTATCGCCGCCGGAGTGTCCTCGGAATATCCCCCGCTTATAAGCTCCTCGCTGAGCTTTTTGAGCATGCCCGCACTTAGGAATATGACCATTGTGGCCCGGTGTGCGGCAAGGCTGGATATTTTCTCCTTTTCGGGAACCGGCGTCCTGCCCTCCATGCGCGTGAGAATAACGGTCTGCGAAACGTCGGGCAGGGTAAACTCCGCTTTAAGCGCCGCCGCCGCGCCGCAGAAGCTGGATACCCCCGGGCATACGTCGTAGCTTACGCTGAGCCTGTCAAGCGCGTCCATCTGCTCCCTTATGGCTCCGAAAATGCTCGGGTCCCCGGTGTGCAGGCGTACGGTCGTCTCGCCTTTTTCCTCGGCCTTTTTTATTTCTCCGATGACTTCGTCAAGAGTCATATGCGCGCTGTTATATATCCTGCAGCCTTCACGGGCGTATTTGAGAAGCTCCGCGTTTACGAGAGAGCCCGCATAAATTATAACGTCCGCCTCCTCGAGCAGCTTTTTCCCCCTGAGGGTGATAAGGTCGGCCGCACCGCAGCCCGCTCCGACAAAATGTACCATATAAACCTCCGTTTGCTCCGCTATGGAGCTACGATTTATTAAAAATGTTATCTTCCGCTTTCCCTTACGATGATGAGTGAAAAGTACCCCGTGCTTTCCACGCGGTCCAGATCAAGGCAGGTCTCCTGGCCTTCCATGCCGACGTTTTTAACGAGCGCGGCGTTTTCAATCTGTCCGCTGCGCCTCAGGGCTTCCCTCACCTCCGGGAACTTCTTCCCGTACTTCATGATTATCTTCGCGCCGTCCCGCGAAAGCTCATCCTCAAGCGTATTAAGGCTTGCGGGCAGTATGCGCACCGGCGTGTCCATGTCGGTTATGCCGGTTTTAAGCAGAGCCGCAGCCGCACAGAAGCTGGTGACGCCCGGAACTATCTCGACGTCATATCCGGCTTCCTCGATATATCCCGCGACATAGCCTACGGTCGAATATATGGAGGGGTCTCCAAGAGTGGGCATCGCCACGCTGTTGCCCGCCTCAAGCTCGTTTATTATAAGCTCCGCCGCCGCCTTATGGCTTTCCGACAGAAGAGCCTTGTCCGTAGTCATCGGAAAGCTCAGGTCAAGCCTCCTGCCCCCGGTTGCGCCCGCCTTTTCCGCGATGTCGAGAGCGGTTGTCGTTTCGCCCGTCGCGCTCGGCACCGCTATGACCTCGCAGCTTTTTATTATCCTCAGGGCCTTTAGGGTCATCAGCTCCGGGTCGCCCGGGCCGACGCCAACACCGTAAAATTTGCCTTTATTCAAAACGCTTCCTCATTTCCAAAATCTTAAAAGCTCCTCGGCTTTCTCCGTTTTGCCCAGCACGCCGCCTATTTTTTCGTCGTTTGTGAAGCACAGAGCCGCCACTGCGATTTTTTCGGGCACGCGGCGGTACAGGTTCCGCTCTATGCGCCCCAGTAGGATTTCCATGACCCTGTCTAAAAGGCCGCTCTCCCCGATCGCATTAAGCGCGGCGTCGGCGGTGGCCTGCTCCGAGATCCCGCGCAGAGTATCTATGCCCGCCCCCGCTTCGAGAGCGGCGCTAAGAAGTATCTCCATCCGCGCGTCGCCGTAGCGCGAATGAGTGTTGAAAAGTCCGGCTCCAAGCTTGACGAGCTTTCCGATATGCCCTACAAGAAGAACGGTCTCAAATCCCAGCTCGGAGGCGATATCAAGCGCATCGCCTATAAAATTGCTGCATTTAACGTAATTTCTCAGTTTAAGACCAAGCTTTTCACGGCAAAAGGTCTCCGCGTAGTTCCCCACGACGAGAAGCAGATTTCTCTCGCCGGACGAGTACAGCACGCTCATCTCGGCCCTTATGGTGTCGACAAGCGCCTTTTCGCTCATCGGCTCCACTATCCCGCTCGTGCCGAGCACCGAGATTCCTCCCTCGATTCCGAGACGCGGGTTGAACGTCCGCTTGGCTATCCTTTCGCCCTCGGGTATGCTGATGACCACGTCAAAGCCTCCCCCGTAGCCATAGGCCTCCGCAGCGTCCATCACGGCCCGCCTTATCATAGCGCGGGGCACCGAATTTATTGCGGCGTTCCCGACGGGCTGGTCAAGCCCCGGCTTTGTAACGCGCCCCACACCCGCTCCCCCGTCTATGTTCACGCCGTCTTCCCTGAAGGCGACTCTGGAATAAACAAGGACTCCGTTTGTGGCGTCCGGGTCGTCGCCGCTGTCCTTTTTCACGGCGCAGCTAACTGCGCCCGGAGTGCGGCTGACATCCGCTATCTCCAGCCTGAGCGCAACGCCCGAGGGAGTCGTTATTTCGACTTCGCTTACCTCCCCGCCGCCCAGCAGCATCACCGCCGCGGCCTTCGACGCCGCCGCGGCGCAGCTTCCGGTCGTGTAGCCGCAGCGCATGAGTCTGTTCCCCACATATCTTGACTGCATACTTTCTCTCCAAAAAACAAAATGCAGTGTGTACACACTGCATCGGATGCCGAACCCGGCGCCATATATCCCCCGGTGTACGCAAAGGCATATACACATGGTAATCCGGCTTTGACGGCAACGCACTTGCGAGGGAATTCCACCCTTCTTCCCCATATTCCATTGGCGATAGGAATAACCAATAATTAAGTAATTAATTATAACTTAAAAAATACGTCCTTGTCAAACAAAACGATAGGATTTTCGCAATTTTCATCTTATAACGACGCCGCCCTCGCCTGCGAAAGGATTTCTCCGCATTTCAAGCGAGAAAAGGTAGGGGTAGTTCGTCTTGAGATGCCCCATATAAATTACCCAGACTGAAAGAATAGCGTCGTAGGCCCTTTTTGCGTCGTTATTAAGGTGGGCCGTATCGCTTTCGGGAAGACCATAAAAACCGTCCCTGGCCGAGAGCTCGTCGGCCAGGTGGAAGACCGCCCAAAGAAGGTCTGTAAAGGACTCATGCTCGTGCAGGTTCGGGTTTGTCAGCATAAGCAGCATGAAGCTCCTCTTTTCAGAAAGAAATTCTTTCAGGCTTTGAAAATCCTCAGCCGTGCAAAACAGACTGAGGTCATGGCCTTCTATCGCCGCCGCCGCTTTTCTGAAATCTCTGGACGACCAGCTCTCCTTTATTTCAAGCTCCTTCTTAAATTCGCCTGAATTCGTCTTCATGGCGCTCAGACGCAGAAGCATTTCGTTTCCTATTTCGCTGAAAAAGCTGCCAAGCATCATATTTGTTTTCTTGAGCCGCTCCCTTTTTTCCCTGTCGTTAAGAATTCTGCCTATTATTACCGTCACGATTGCAACCTGCAGGGGAAGAAACCCCATGTCCTGCATGAAGTAGAAGCCAGTATCCCGCGGAGTTTTGAAGATAATGATCTGGATTACAAAGATCAGCATTGAAAAAATGACGAGCAGTATTGTTATCGCGGCGGCGGAGTTCAGCTTTTTCACGCTTTGCCCTCCTTTTTATCACTGAAAGTACAATGATTATAGCAAAGGAAGCAAATATTAACAAGCCGCTGCCGGACGAAAACGCAAAAACCCCGGTAAATGCCGGGCTCAGCGTTGACACAGGCTCTTAACGGCTATATTATTGAAGCAGAACATTAATTTCGGAAAACGTACTTTTAATCTGATTTTAATTTTACTCAAATTGAGCTTTAAAAGTTTTCTGTTACGATAAAGCCACAACAGAAAAATGGAGGAAAATTAAAATGGCTACGCTTGAACAGGTAGAAAAGCTCCGCGAAAGGGCAAACGTGAGTTTCGAAGAGGCGAAGGCGGCGCTCGACGCCTGCGGAGGAGATTTGCTTGAGGCC
This sequence comes from Clostridiales bacterium, assembly GCA_029265975.1. GTDB lineage: Bacteria > Bacillota > Clostridia > Oscillospirales > Oscillospiraceae > DUPK01. Next base: position 1,443 of record JAJUGN010000037.1, on the reverse strand, counting down.
CTTATACTGCTTGAAAAGCAGGGCAAGGTCAACCCGCCTCACGGAGGCGGCTGTTATAGCAGCAGGGATTCCGTAGGCGAGGAAAAGGAAACCGCTTATCAGGAATGCGGAACCGGGGAAAGGCGCGGCGAGAGCCTCGGTGAATTGATGAGAAGGTTCGGCCGCTTCTGCAAAAATCTCTTCAAAAAAGGGAACAGCAACTATTTTGAGGCCGAGAAGGAAGGCAAGGTCATCATCTCCGTTCCCGTCACCGTTCTCATAATCGGTCTAATATTCTTTTTCTGGGTCATATTCCCGCTCATGATAATCGGTCTCTTCTGCGGCTTCCGTTATCATTTTCATGGGCAGGATCTCGGCAAGGAATCCGTGAACAGGGTCATGGACTCGGCCTCCGACACCGCCGAGTCGATTAAGAAGTCCTTCAACGACAAAAAATAATAATATTATTTCGAGGTTCAGATGAGCGCTAAAATACTTCTTATTGAGGATGAGGAAAAGCTGGCCCGCTTCGTCGAGCTTGAGCTTTGCTACGAGGGCTATTCGGTGACAAAGGCCTTTAACGGCAGGACCGGACTTGAGCTTGCCTTGTCCGGCGGCTTCGACCTCGTGCTTCTCGACATAATGCTTCCCGAGCTCAGCGGCATGGAGGTGCTGCGGCGTCTGCGCCGCGGCTCTTCCGTGCCCGTTATTATGCTTACCGCCCGCGACAGCGTAACCGACAAGGTTTCGGGACTGGACCTCGGCGCTGACGACTACATCACCAAGCCCTTCGCGATAGAGGAGCTGCTCGCCCGCATACGCACGGCGCTCAGAAAAACGGGTCAGGCTCAGGAAACGGAGCTCCTTACGGCGTCGGGCCTCCATCTCGACGTCAAGCGCCGTGCCGTCACCGTCAACGGGGAGCAGGTGGAGCTTACCAAGCGGGAGTTCGACCTCCTGCACTACCTGCTTAAAAACAAGGGACTCGTCGTTACACGCGAGGAGCTTCTGGAGAACGTGTGGGATTTCGACTTTGACGGCGGCACCAACACCGTCGACGTATACATTCGCTTCCTCCGGACGAAGATAGACGAGCTTTACAATATAAAGCTCATTCACACCATACGCGGGGTGGGATATGTGATAAAAGATGAATAAATCCGCAGAAAAAAAGGCTCCGGAACTTCTGAGCGAAAAATACCGCTTTTCAATCGTTTACAAGCTCAGTTTTCGGCTTATAACCCGCCTTTTAGGCATTTTTCTCTCTCTGGACCTTCTCATATGCTTTATAGCCGCCGGATCCGTAGTGGTTTACTGCGAAAATCTTGCCGCCTCCGCGGTCGAAAAGGCTTTTCTTACGGGCGCTCCGAACCAGTCTTCCGCTGAGTGGCTGAGAATATCCGGAATAGAGTTCCGCGAGCTTGAAACCCTGCCCGCATGGCGGAAAACGCCCGGAATACTGAG
>JAJUGN010000075.1 GCA_029265975.1 Clostridiales bacterium | reverse complement strand
GGTGTCATTTCCGACGTACACGCCGCCGGAAATGACAGAATCGACTTTGTTTCCGCCATTCGTGGCGGAAATTCTGCGAAGCTTTTTGCTGTAAGCAAGTTTTTCGACACGCTCATGGAAGACTCGGTCGGGTCCTCCCTGAAAAATTATATTTTATTTGCAAAGCCTGAACGAAGCAGGCTATTTCGCATTTTTCTCGGCGTTATCGTAGATGCTCTTCACCTCTTCCTTGGAAATCAGCCTGGAAAGAGCAAATGAGATAACTATTATTCCGGGTATGTCCACCGCAAGCCTTGTGAGGGCGAATCTGGCGCCGAGCGCGGACATCTCAAAGAGGAGCATGGGAATCTTGGTCGTAGACCAGGCGCCTATAAAAATTAGAATGTTTGTAAATTTTACGCCCTTTTTCATGAAAACCGCCGAAATGGGAAACGCGCCGTATAAGGGTCCGGCCGCAGCCGAACCGAGAATGAAAGCGAGCACGACTCCCTTGATGCCGGAGCCCTCGCCCATGTATTTCATCATTATTTCGCGCGGCACCCAGACGTCCAGAAGGCCCAAAAGTATGAATACCGGAGGAACGACGAAAAACATCTCCTTAAAAGAGCCTGCGGCGACGCTGAAGGCTCTCGCGCCCGTATCCCTGCTGAAAAGGGTTATGAGGCACATTGCAAGCATGGCAATAATGAAGGCGCGGTATCTTTTCAATATTTCTTTCATTTCAGCCTACCGCCAGTCCGATTACTAAGGCCACAATAAACGAGAAAATAAAGGCGAGAGCGTTTCTCATTATCGAGAGCTTCCTTCCGAAATACTTGATTTCGACGGGCAGTGTCACAATGCCTACCATCATGAGGGATGAAACGAAAGCGCCTATCTGCATATAGCCCGCTCCGCCTTTAAGCAGCATCGCGGCGAGGGGGAAAGCGACAAATCCGGGTATAAGCGTTATCGCGCCCACAACACCGGAGAGCGCGACCCCGAACCAGCCGGAATCGGATCCGATTATCTTCGAGATGAGCTGCGGGTTCAAAACGGCCAGCATCAGCCCGACAAGCAGCAAAACGACCAGAAACTGCGGCAGTATGTTCTCAAATGACTTCCAGGCCTTCATAAGCGCCGTCTTTGTCTTGTTTTTGTCCTTGAAAAAAGAGACTGCAAGAAGGATTATGGTAAAGCCGTATAAAATATAGTTACTCAAGTTTATTTCCTCCCGAAACGTGATGAGGGCCGCAGCGCCCTTGCTCCTGCAAGCCGGCGGACTTATTGCAGGAGTTCCCGGCTTCGCCGCAGCATTTTTCGCGGGTTCTTCGCCCTCTGCACATTGCATGGCGCTTCTGAAGGCAGCCCTCTTCATCGGGTGTGCAGATGCCGCTCTCTATCGACGCAAGCTCACAGAGGTACGCGGCGGCAGTTCTGAGAGCCTCCCTGTCCACCTCGTAGTGCATAAAGTAGCCGTGCTTTTCTCCCTTTATAAGCCCCGCCTCGCGCAGAACCTTGAGATGCTGGGATATTGCCGCCTCGGTCAGACCGAGGCGCTTTGCCAGAGCCCCGACGCAATGCCTGCGCCGCAAAAGCAGCTTTAACAGCTCGAGCCTTGTGTCGTCCGCAATCGCTTTTAAGGCGGCTTCGCTGTGATTCATACGCCCATTCCTTTTGATTAAGTATTTGATTAAACAAAAAAATATCATATATTTTTAATTAAGTCAATGCTTAAATAAAAATATATGATGAATACGTTAACAGACGGAAGAAAGGACAGGGAACAGGTTATATTCTATTTCGCCGTCGCGGAAGCTCAAAGGCGCGGGAGATTATGGCGTCAAAGCGCCGTAACCGCTTTGCGCCCGGATGAAAATCTAAAGCGGGAGATGCTCAAGGCATGCTAATGAAGGAGGAGCTGAAAAAGGCCGGAGAGACGCAGTAGGTCACGATGCTACAAGATAACAGCTTGTGGAAAAACTTGTTTACAGCAAAAAAGCTTCGCAGAATTTCCGCCACAAATGCAACAAACAAAGTTTAATCCGTCATTTCCGGGGGCGTGCACGTCGGAATTGACACCTCTCATGACGGGCGCGGCAG
>JAJUGN010000023.1 GCA_029265975.1 Clostridiales bacterium | reverse complement strand
AGCAGCAACACAGGAAAAGCAGAGCCAGAATAATCAATATGCAGCAGCAATTGTCATCCTTGCCGGGTTTACCCCAGAATCCCATCAAAGGACACCTCCTAATATATTAGGTCTTGAACCCAATACATACTATGCGGAGGCTGTTTATCTGTTGATAGCCTTTATCAGCCGGTAGACTATCGTGCAGACCTCGGCTCTTGTGGCGGTTCCCTTAGGATCGAAGGTGCCGTCTTCCCTTCCGCCTATGAGACCGGCTCTCTGCGCGGCGTATACGGATTCTTTTGCCCAGGAGCCTATGATTCCGTCGTCTGAAAAGGTTTTTTCTCCGGCCGCCTGCTTGAGCGGAGCCGAGGCCATACCTGCATAACGCATAATAAGGACGGCCATCTGTTCCCTGGTCATGTTTTCGTTCGGCGCGAAGGTGCCGTCATGATAGCCCGTGGAAATGCCCTTTTCCGCCGCCCAAGCCACATAAGGACCATACCAGTCGGAAATACTTACATCGCTGAATTTTGACACAGAATATGCCGCCTTATCCGCTCCGTAAAGCCTTCCCAGTATTGTTACGAACATGCCTCTGGTAACGGTGTTGTTCGGCATAAACAGTCCGTCTCCCATTCCCGACACTATTCCGGAGCTGGACAGGGAATAAATATATTCCTCGGCCCAGTGCCCCGAAACGTCAAAAAAGCTGTTTGCGGGAAGATTGCCGCTGGGCGTCATGGTATAAGCGCCATTAACCGTCACATTTGCCGCGGAGGAATACACTGTAAAAGTCGCGGAGCTGTTTTCCGCCGCAAAGTAGCGATTGTTTGCGCTGATGATGTCCGTTTTATTTACCAGGGTGCCGTCTGAAACATTGATAAGGGTTCCCTGGAGTGATGTTATGCGAAGCGTTCCGCTTATGAGGTTAACGCTTGAGCCCGTTGTTATTGTCACGGTGCCGCCAGATCTGAGGTTGAGCATCTTGTAGCCGACCGCCACCTCGCCCGCGGGAGCCGCCGGCAGCAACTGGTCGAGCTGACTCGTCATAAGCGATTTCAGAGTGCTCATTGATGTTTCTATCATCGAATTTGCCCGGTTCATTACGTTTGTGATATAGCCGCTGATATAGCCGAGCGAAATAAGCGGATCTTCCGCTCCGCCCGCAGCCGCGGCGTTCGCTGCTCCGACGGTCAGCGCAGTCAGAAATGCCAACGACGTCAGAATCGATAAAAAGCGTTTCAAAGGCTACCTCCCTATTCAAAACACCAGAAGCCCCTAAGGCTCTTTTCAGTCGATTATAGCATATTTAGATAATTAAATTCAACCGCGCTCAAGTTTATTTTGTTATAATAAATTATTGAATTTCTAGTAATTTTGTGGGAAAATAAAATAAAAAGTAAAATAACGATAATAATGGCTGTATATATATGTTTTTTTAAGGAGAATGGCGTATGACAAAATTCGTGTACGCGGACAACGCGGGTACGACGTCCATATCGAAAACGGCGCTCGACGCAATGATGCCGTATCTTACGGAGTATTACGGGAACCCCTCCTCTATTTACAGTCTGGGTAGAAAATCCAGGGCCGCCCTGGACTCGGCCAGGGAAACGGTCGCGGCCGCTCTCAATGCAAAGCCGGAGGAGATATTTTTCACAGGCGGCGGAACGGAGGCCGACAACTGGGCAATCCGCGCCGCCCTTGAAAAAATGAGCGCAAAGGGAAAACACATAATAACCTCCGCAATCGAGCATCACGCGGTAGGACACACCCTCTCGGCGCTCGAAAAAAAAGGCTACGAAGTAACTTATTTGCCGGTTGACGAAAAGGGCCAGATTTCGCTTCAGGAGCTTGAAAAAGCGGTGCGGGACGACACCGCGCTGGTCACAATAATGATGGCAAACAACGAGATAGGCACGATTCTGCCCATAGCCGATATCGCGAAGATCGCAAAGTCCAGGGGAGCCTTGTTCCATACGGACGCGGTTCAGGCGGTAGGCCATATACCCGTAGACGTAAAGGCGCTAGATGTGGATATGCTGTCGCTCGCTGCGCATAAATTCAGAGGTCCGAAGGGCGTAGGGGCCCTTTATGTGAAAAAGGGCCACGCGATACCCGCCTTCATTATCGGCGGAGGCCAGGAGAGAGGCCGCCGCTCCGGCACCGAGAACGTCGCCGGTATCGTAGGAATGGCTGCGGCGCTCGAAGATGCCGTAAGAAACATGGACGAGAATATCGCGAAAATAACCAGGATGAGGGACAGGCTCATAGCGGAGCTTTCTAAAATTCCTTATTCCAGGCTTACTGGCGACCCCGTAAACAGGCTGCCGGGAACCGCATCCTTTGTTTTTGAGTGCATCGAGGGGGAGTCTCTCGTTCTCTCGCTTGACGCGAAGGGAATATGCGCATCGTCAGGCTCCGCCTGCTCGTCGGCTTCGCTTGATCCTTCTCATGTGCTGCTTGCCATAGGACTGAAGCACGAGGTGGCGCACGGATCGCTCAGGCTTACTGTAAACGAAGCAAATACGGAGGAAGACATAGACTATATACTTGAGGTGCTGCCGCCGATAATATCGCGCCTTCGCGATATGTCGCCGCTTTGGGAGGAGAAAATGAATGTCAGGGTTTAATGAAACTCAAAAAGAGATCCTTAGGCTGAAAGCGGAAAAGAACGCTCTCATACTCGCCCATTTCTATCAGCCCATCGAGGTTCAGGACGTCGCCGACCATGTCTGCGATTCCTTTGAAATGGCAAAGCGCGCGAGGGACGCAGACCAGAACATCGTCGTAATCTGCGGAGTAGTTTTTATGGCGGAGAGCGCCAAAATCCTAAACCCAGGCAAAAAGATACTTCTTCCAGTAACGGACGCAGGCTGCCCCATGGCCGATATGGTGAAGCCCGAGGACGTTGTTAAGCTCCGCAAGGAGTATCCGGACGCTGCGGTCGTCTGCTATGTGAACTCCTCTGCTGCGGTCAAGGCGGTCAGCGACATTTGCTGCACATCGTCTTCCGCGCTCAGAATAGTAAAATCGCTGCCCGAGAAGAAGATAATCTTCATACCTGACAAAAACCTCGGCGCCTACGTCGCAAAAAAGGTGCCCGAAAAGAAATTTATACTTTTTAACGGCTTTTGCCCAACTCATAACAGGATTTCAGAATCGGATATACTTAAGGCTAAGGCGGCGCACCCCGAAAGCGTTTTCGCAGCGCATCCGGAATGCCGCGAGGAGGTTTTGAAACACGCGGATTTTATCGGAAGCACAGCCGAAATCCTGGATTTTGCCAGAAAAACCCCTTCGGAAACAATTATCATCGGGACGGAAATGGGTGTCGCGGAAAGGCTCAAAAGAGAGCTTCCAAACAAGAAGATATATACGGTCGCCGCGAGCTTTGTGTGCCCGAACATGAAGAAAACGGGCCTCGGGGAGCTTCTCAACTGTCTCAAGACCGAAAAAACCGAAATAAAGCTTTCACCTGAAGAAATTGCGGCCGCTAAAGCGAGCCTTGACCGCATGGTCAGCATATAGGAGGAATAATATGTACTCGGACAAGGTAATGGACCATTTTTCAAACCCGCGAAACGTGGGCGAGCTTCCGGATGCGAACGCCGTCGGTCAGGTCGGCAACCCGAAATGCGGCGACATCATGAAGATTTACATGAAAATTGAGGACGACATCATAAAGGACATCAGATTCAAGACCTTCGGATGCGGCGCCGCAATCGCGACAAGCTCCATGGCGACGGAGCTCGTAAAGGGAAAAACAATTAAAGAAGCCCTCGCGATGACCAATAAAGCGGTCGTTGAGGCGCTGGAGGGCCTCCCCCCTGCCAAAATCCACTGCTCGGTGCTTGCGGAGCAGGGGATAAAATCCGCGATTGCGGATTACTACAAGCGCCAGGGCATAGACCCGGAGCCAATAGTCGGCTGCGTGTGCGACTGTAACCATTGCCACACGGAGCATTGAAATAAAATAGATACGGAAAAATTCCGTATCTATTTTTCTTATTTATGTCTTGCCGTCAAAGCGTTCACCGCATTTGGGGCAGGTGATGTGGATCTTGCCCTTGCCCCTCGGAACCCTGAGCATATTCTTGCAGCTCGGGCATTTGAAAAATTTATGTGTTTTTGAAGACCGTATCTGTACGATCTTCTGCATTGTCCAGTCTTTTATGGGCGTGATAATCATCATAAATTTCATGCTCTCCGAACGTCGCCTGTCGATGTTTTTCGACAGCATTCTGAATATGCAGTAAGCGATCAGCATTACGCTCAATATTTTGAGAATTTCCAGCCTGAAAAATACAGCCAGACTGTTAACTATCAGTGCTGATATGAAAGCTGCGACGGAAAGGTTGTCAGGCCCGTTCCGTCCCACCATGAATCGTTGAATAAAGCTCATAAGACCTCACCAGCGCAAATGAAAACTCATATAGAGAATTTATGAGATAATTATATTCTGCGGCCTGTGCATTTTCAAGCGGCAAATTTGAACTCATTGTAAATTTTACATAACAGATTTTTAAATATTCATTCAATTTTAGGCTAAATTCTTGCAAATTATAACAGGGGCGGCGGTCATTACCGCCGCCCCCGGAGCATTTCAGTAGGCAACTCCCCAGATTATCGTGATATCAGACGGTTTTCCGCAGACGGGACATACGCCGGTTTTGCCGTCCTGCTCAAGAGGCATGCATCTGGAGGAAACGCCGGCGTACTCCTTGAGCTTAAGCTCGCATTCCGTATCCCCGCACCATTTTGTGCGTACAAAGCCTCCTTTTGTTTCTATAATGCCCTTTATTTCTTCGGCCGTCACGGCGTCAAATGTGTTCTCTTCAAGATTGCGCTTGGCCCTGTCGAAAAGCCCTTTCTGAACGGCGTCGAGAAGCTCTTTCGTTTTGGATTCCAGCTCTGAAAGACTGAGAGAAGTCTTTTCACCGTTGTCTCGCCTTACCGCCACGCACTGTGCGTTCTCTATATCCTTCGGACCTATCTCTATTCTTAAGGGCACGCCCTTCATTTCGTATTCTGCAAATTTCCATCCGGGGCTGTTCTCTGAAGTATCTATCTTAACGCGTATTCCGGCGGCTTTCAGGCGGCCGACAAGCTCCTCCGCCTTTTCCTTTACGCCTTCCTTATGCATGGCTATGGGGATTACGACCACCTGTAAGGGTGCGATTTTCGGCGGCAGCACAAGGCCGCTGTTATCGCCGTGCGTCATTATTAAGCCGCCTATGATGCGCGTGGAAAGCCCCCATGACGTCTGGTGAGGATAAGAAAGCTGATTGTTTTTGTCGGTGAATGTTATGTCGAACGCCTTTGCAAATCCATCCCCGAAGTAGTGGGAAGTGCCGGACTGCAAAGCCTTCCTGTCGTGCATCATGCATTCGACTGTGTAAGTGGCCTCCGCTCCCGCAAACTGCTCCTTCTTTGTTTTTCTGCCGCGTATTACGGGCATGGCAAGCCAGTTTTCACAGAAGTCCGCGTAAACCTCGAGCTGCTGCATGGTTTCGGCAACCGCCTCCTCCGCAGTGGCGTGGAGCGTGTGCCCTTCCTGCCAATGAAATTCGCGCCCCCGGAGAAACGGTCTCGTCGTTTTTTCCCATCTCAGAACGCTGCACCACTGGTTATACAGCTTGGGCAGATCCCGCCAGGAGTGCACGACATGACCCCAGTGCTCGCAGAAAAGCGTTTCGGAGGTAGGGCGTATGCAGAGCCTCTCGGCAAGCTTTTCGCTTCCTCCATGCGTCACCCACGCAACCTCGGGCGCAAAGCCTTCGACGTGATCCTTTTCCTTCTGCAGCAGGGATTCGGGTATAAGGAGAGGCATCGCGACGTTTTCATGTCCCTTTTCCTTGAATTTTTCGTCAAGAACCTTCTGTATGTTTTCCCAAATGGCATAGCCGTAAGGCCTTAAAATCATCAGTCCCTTTACGCCTGAATAGTCGATCAGTTCAGCCTTGGTAACGACGTCCGTGTACCATTTTGCGAAATCGACCTCCATATTTGTAATCTGTTCAACCTGACTTTTCTCCTTTGCCATTTCCTTCAACCCTTTCCTAAGAAAACGGGACGTTTTCCCGCATCGGACTATTTACATATATTATATAAATTGCGTTTGCTTGTCAAGCACGGAACCCCCGCGCAAAAATATAATGTATTGTAAATAACCAAATAACGGGGAAATGCTATGACAGGCCATGCGCAATTTTATTTCAAGCCCGCCGTGGGCGAGCAGATAGAAACAATTGTACATACCGAGACGGATAAGAGGACGGCAATCTGCGGAACAGTGCTCGATAAGGCGGATAAGCCTGTGGAAAGCGCGCTTGTGCTTCTTTTCAGAATCGCTGACGAAAAGGAGGAGCTGATATACCGCACTTTTACAGACAAGTCTGGTTTTTTTGTATTCGGTCCTCTTGAATACGACGTTCTGCACCTTATCAGAATATACAAAAACAGCGTGAAGCTGCGTGAGCTTGAAATACGGACGGACTGACAGCAAAAAGCCGGGGGAATTTCCCCGGCTTTTATTCATGCGCAAAACCTGTGCTTCCCTATCTCCACAAGCAGCGGTCTGGACCATATCCACGCGTTTGTGGCGGTTCCAGGGTTGAAGTAGTATATCGCCCCTCCAGATGGGTCCCATCCGTTGAGCGCGTCCCTCGCGGCCTTATACGCGCTGCTTTCCACAGGACGGTAGAATTCGCCGTCGTCAAGGCAGGTGAAGGCTCCGGGCTGATAGATCACTCCCGCCAGGGTATTAGGAAACGACGGGTGCTCCATACGGTTCAGCACCACCGCGCCGACGGCAACCTGTCCAATATAAGGCTCTCCCCTCGCTTCGCCGTTTATGAGCTGAGCCAAAAGGTTTACGCTGTTTGTATAGGTGCTTGCCGAACTTCCCTCCGAAGGCAGGCCGAGCGCCCTGAGCGTGTTGGGTCCGCATATCCCGTCAACCGCAAGCCCGTTTTTCCATTGAAAGTATTTTACGGCGTTGAATGTCTGGTTTCCGTAGATGCCGTCAACGCTTCCGTTATAGTAGCCCCAGTTTTTGAGCCTTGTCTGTATTTCCCTGACCGTTGAGCCGCTTGAGCCCCAGCTGTACACCTGGGCATCGGCCTTTTTTGTCATCTGCGCCAGAGTTATGATAAAAATGTTTATAGAGAAAATCAAAACAAGAGCAAATATAAGCTTTTTTCTTTCTTTCATAAGGAAACTCCTTCATAGATACTAGGCTATTACCTATATTCTACGAAGGAGTTTATCAGCTTATTCCATGCAAAATTTACTAATCGCAGCGTTTTACCGCTTTGCTTTTTCCGAGATTTCCAGCGTTATTTTCGAGAGGAATTCATCAAGGCTCATGGCCCCCATGTCGCCCGAGGAGCGCGAACGGACAGCAACCGTCCCGTTCTCCGCTTCCTTATCCCCTATTATCAGCATATACGGGACCTTCTCCAGCTGCGCCTCCCGGATCTTATAGCCTATTTTTTCGCTTCTTAGATCGGTTTCTACGCGTATGCCCGAATCAATCAGCCTGTTTGCGGTTTCAACGGAATAATCCCTGACCCGGTCGGTAATCGGCATCACCTTGACCTGAACGGGAGAAAGCCATAACGGGAAAGCGCCCGCAAAATGCTCAGTAAGTATTCCTATGAAGCGTTCGATCGAACCGAAGGTAACCGTGTGGATCATTATCGGACGGTGCTTCTCGCCGTCGGCGCCCGTGTACTCAAGCTCAAAGCGCTCCGGCATCTGAAAATCAAGCTGTATGGTGCCGCACTGCCAGGTCCTCCCTATCGCGTCTTCAAGATGGAAATCGATTTTCGGACCGTAGAAGGCGCCGTCACCCGGATTGACAATATACTGCTTGCCGTTGGTTTCAAGCACTTCCCTGAGCACGTTTTCGCTGTATTCCCGAATCTCCTGCGAGCCGATAAAGTCCTCCGGGCACGTCGAAAGCTCTATATGGTACTTGAATCCGAAAAGGGTGTAGACGCTGTCTATCTTGTTTATGACGCCGAGTATCTCGCTGTGCATCTGCTCCTTGGTCATAAATATGTGTGCGTCGTCCTGGGTGAAATTGCGGACTCGCATCAGGCCGTGGAGCGCGCCAGATAGCTCGTGCCGGTGCACTACGCCCAGCTCTCCCACGCGCAGCGGCAGATCCTTGTAAGACCACGGGCGGCGCTTATACGCGAGCATGCCTCCCGGGCAGTTCATCGGCTTTATCGCATAATTTTCACCGTCGATTTTTGTGAAATACATATTGTCCTTGTAGTGTCCCCAGTGCCCGCTCCTGTGCCAGAGCTCTTCGTTGAGAATCATGGGCGTCCTTATCTCCTGGTAGCCGTACTTTCTGTGAAGCTGGCGCCAGAAGGCTTCAAGCTCGTTCCTGAGTATCATGCCTTTCGGAAGGAAGAACGGGAAGCCCGGCCCCTCTTCTGTCAGCATAAAAAGGTCAAGCTCGTGGCCAAGCTTGCGGTGGTCGCGCTTTTTCGCCTCTTCAATGCGCTCAATGTAGGCGTCAAGGTCGGACTTCTTTGTGAACGCCGTACCGTATATGCGCTGAAGCATCTTGTTTTTCGAGTCGCCCCTCCAGTAGGCTCCGGTGCAGGACAGGAGCTTGAAGGCCTTGACCCTTCCCGTGGAATAGGCGTGGGGGCCGGCGCAGAGGTCTGTGAACTCTCCCTGCCTGTAAAAGCTCAGGACGGCGTCCTCAGGCAGATCGCGTATCAGCTCTACCTTATAAGGCTCGTTCAGGCTTTCCATCATGGCTACCGCCTCCGCCCTGGGAAGCGTGAATCGCTCGAGCTTGTAGTCTTCCTTGACTATTTTCTTCATTTCCTCCTCGATCTTTTCAAGTATCTCGGGAGTAAATACAACGTCGCTGTCAAAATCGTAATAAAAGCCGTCCTTAATGGCCGGTCCGATGGCGAGCTTAACATTGGGGTACAGGCGCTTGACTGCCTGCGCGAGGACATGTGACGCGGTGTGGCGCAGAGCGTCCCTGCCCTCCTGATCGTCAAATGTATATACAATCATCGTACAGTCGTCGTACAAAGGCTTATCCAAACCGTACACCTTTCCGTTAAGGTTCACCGCCAGCGCCGCGCGTGCAAGGCCTTCGGAAATGTTCTTAACGACTTCGATAGCCGGAGTGTTTTTTTCGGCCTCTACTACCGAGCCGTCCTTTAATGTGATCTTAAGCATTCTGAATCCTCCTGTATGTCTTGGCAAAAATAAAACTCACCCCTGATAATTTCAGGGGTGAGATAAAATCCCATGGTTCCACCCTGCTTGCGGAAAAATCCGCCGCTCATTTCCGTTTAACGCACGGCTACGTCCTCGCTTAATCGGGCTCCCTTTCGGCGGGCAGCTCCGGGATGGTCCGCTAAAATCACACAATCCGAAAACGCTTTCAGCCGTGGCGTTTCCTCTCTGCGGCGTGCAAAATTGCATTTTCCCTTCATAGCTTTTGAAAAACTATATCATTTTGAATTAATTCTGTCAAGATTCTCTTTTATATTTGATTTTTTATTGGCTTTCGGATTTGTAGGCAGCACGCGCTTGTAAAAAATTGTATTGATTATTCGGAGGCTTGGCCTTATATTTAAGCAGAGAGAGGAGTTGAAAGATTGGAACAGCGCCCGCGAAAAAAGAGGCTCGGAGACAGAAGCGAAGGCAGAAGGCTAAGCTCTGTCGGCGCTTTATTCACTATAATGCCATATTTAATGAAGTCTGTTTCCGAATCTACAAACTATTTCGCCGCTTCCATTGAACTGAGCGCCGCCGAAGCCTATATACGCAGAAAGCGCGACGAGGGCCTCAAGGGCTTTGGAATGCTGCACGTTTTCATTGCCGCTTATGTGCGTACAGTTTCCCAATATCCCGCTATAAATCGTTTTATATCAGGAAAGCGGCTTTACGCGAGAAATAATATAGAAGTGGTCATGACCATAAAGAAAAAAATGTCGCTCTCCTCGGAAGAGGCGGAGTTTAAGGTCTGCTTTGAACCGCAGGATACGTCGGATATAGTGTATGAGCGCTTGACTGAAGAAATACAAAAAATAAGGGACGACAAGGAGGTCAGCACCGAAAAGGTCGCGAAGCTCCTGACTGCGCTTCCGCGTCCCGTATTGAGCCTCGCCGTCGCTCTGATAAAGCTGCTCGATTACTACGGCTTGCTGCCGGAGTACATTCTCAAGGCCAGCCCGTTTCACTGCTCCATGGTCGTTACCGACCTCGGCTCGCTGGGAATCCCTCCGGTATTCCATCACCTTTACGATATAGGAAACGCACCGGTTTTTATAGCCTTCGGAGCCAAGAGAATGGCCCGGGGGGTCGAGCTGGACGGGGTGCTGCGCGAAAGGAAATATATAGAGTATAACGTAGCCACCGACGAGAGGATCTGCGACGGCTATTATTACTCGCACGCGTTCAAATATCTCGATTATCTGCTCAGAAATCCGGGGCTCCTCGACTCGCCGCCCGAAAAAGTCGTTCAGGACGTCGATTGAGCTGTCGCCACAAGGATGATTTGCGGCGGGGGCCGATTAATCTCTTTTCTTTTCGCGCTTTTTATACGGTAGCTCGTATTTTTCGAGAAGCAGCCTTATGACCTGCCTGTCGTCCTCGGAGGCTCTCCTGAAAAGATAAACAAGCTCCTGCTCGTCTTTTGTCCTGTCCGATTTGTCAACCGCCTTTTCCGTTTTTCCACCGAAAATCCTCAAAATTATCACCTGAAGGAAGGCGCTGACAATGTAGATCACGAAAACCAGCAGCAAAGATGTTACTACAAGGCCCTCGTTTGTGTAATAGCCTATGCTGGAATAAAAATACCAGGCTCCTATAATAAGCGAAGAAATCAGAAAGGAAATATTCAGTCCTTTTCTGCGCACGATGAGGACTATTCCGGCGAGCATAAATACGTCAACGATAACAAACCAGACCATAGTAGCCTCCTAAATATGCAAAATCCGTTTTAGAAACATGACTGCCGCCAGTATCACAGGCTGATGCACCATGTATATTAACAGCGATTTCCTGCCTATCCAGGGCAGCGCGCGGGGTTTAACCGTATAAAACCACGGAGGCATTCTGCCGTCCTTTATCAGCTTTCCGAGCCATGTCCCGAGCAGGAAAACAAAAATCCAGGGGAATACCGGAAAGTAATCGGCGGAATAAAAGTCCGGCGTATAAAGGCCAAGAAACCATAGCCAACCGACGCCGGCCGGGTTGAGCATATTCAGAACAAGCGCCGAAAGAGCGGTCAGCGATAAATATATGAATGGCGCCTTATACCCTGTGATCCTGTCCCAAAATCGGGAGCTGAGGCCGTAAAAAACCATGCTGAAGCCAAGAAAATGCAAAATCCCGAATTTTACCGGGTAGCCGATAAACCAGGTCACGAGCGTTATGACAAGGGCCGCGGCAATCACCTTTGCGCCGCGCCTGAGATTGCTGCGCGAAAAGCGCGAGGAAACGCCGGATATGAGAATAAAGGTTCCCGCAAAAATATATTGGAGCGTTACTATCACGGGGCTGTAAAAAAGCCAGCGAGGCGCGTTCATGAGATTGACAAGGTCAAAGGCCGTATGGTGCAGGATCATAAGTATTATGCAAAAGCCTCTGGCCGCGTCAAGCAATTCGATTCTGCGGGAGGACATGTAGGACCCCCTTTTATAAATACTTTATACGTTAAAGCGGAAAAGTACGACGTCGCCGTCCTGCATCACATACTCCTTGCCTTCGCTCCGAATAAGCCCCTTTTCCCTTGCGGCGGCCATTGTTCCCTGCTTTTTAAGGTCTTCAAAGGCAATCACTTCCGCTCGGATGAAACCGCGCTCAAAGTCGGAATGTATCTTCCCGGCCGCCTGAGGAGCCTTTGTACCGCGTTTTATCGTCCAGGCCCTCACCTCGTCCGGGCCGGCAGTGAGGAAGGATATAAGCCCCAGAAGGCTGTACGAGCATTTTATAAGGCGGTCAAGCCCGGATTCCTTTAGACCGAGCTCCTCCAGGAACATCCTCTTGTCTTCGGGCGGAAGCTCCGCTATCTCCTGTTCCACTTTGGCGCATATTGGCAGCACGACGGCGCCTTCTGCGTCCGCAAGAGCCTTGAGCTTTGCGTAATACGGGCTGGCGGAATAGTCCGAAAAAGTCTTTTCGTCCATGTTGGCTGCATATATCACAGGCTTCAGGCTCAAAAGCTCGGAGCCAGATATCAGTTCACGCTCTTCTTCCGAGGCCGCAAAGCTGCGGGCGGTTTTTCCCTCGTTCAGATGGGCGAGCAGCTTTTCAAACACCTCCGCTTCCGCAAGGAACTTCCTGTCGCCTTTTCCCGCCTTTTTTGCCCTGTCTATCCGGCGCTCCACCATTTCCATGTCCGCCATAATCAGCTCAAGATTGATAATCTCGATGTCGCGCAGGGGATCTGTCGCCCCTTCGACGTGTATTATATTGTCGTCGTCAAAGCAGCGCACAACGTGGACGATGGCTTCGGTCATCCTTATATGCGACAGGAATTTGTTCCCCAGCCCCTCCCCTTTGGAAGCGCCCTTTACAAGCCCCGCTATATCGACAAACTCGATTGCCGCCGGGGTGTATTTTTTTGGCGAATACATATCGCGAAGGAAGTCAAGCCTCTCGTCCGGCACGGCTACCATGCCGACATTCGGCTCAATTGTGCAGAACGGGTAATTCGCCGATTCCGCGCCCGCGTTTGTAATGGCGTTGAACAGCGTGCTTTTGCCCACGTTGGGCAGTCCCACTATGCCAAGCTTCAATGTAATTGTCCTCCCAAACATGCGGGCGGGTGTATTCTACCCGCCCGAAGCATTATTAATCTTCCGTTTTTTTGTCCTCGCCGTCGGGGGCGTCCATGGAAGGCGCCAGCGTCGGCTGCTTTGCGGCGGCTCCGGACTCGGACTTCCTCGGCTCGGGAAGTATGCCGGTCTCGAAGAAGACGTCGAAATCCTTGCCGTCCATCGTCTCGTACTTCAGGAGATACTCGGCGGTTGCGATCAGCTTGTCTTTATGCTCGGTAAGTATCTGCTCGCACATCGCGCTGGCTTCGTCGAATATTCTCTTGACCTCCTCGTCTATCTCGGCCGCTATTTTCTCACTATAAGACTTCGTCTGGGAAAAATCGCGTCCGATGAAGACCGAGTGGTCGCTGGAATCAAAGGAAATCGGACCGAGCTTTTCACTCATTCCGTACTTTGTAACCATGGCTCTCGCGATGCTGCTAGCCTGCTTTATATCGCCCGAAGCTCCGGTGGAGATGTCGTCCAGTATCAGCTTTTCGGCCACCCTGCCGCCCAGAGCGGAAACTATCCTCTCGAACATCTCGCTCTTTGAGGTGAAAGTCTTGTCTTCCTGAGGACGGTATATGGTCATGCCTCCAGCCATTCCCCTGGGTATTATAGTGATGTGATGCACGGGGTCGACATGCTTCAGGTACTTCGATACCACAGCGTGTCCAGCCTCGTGGTAAGCCGTGAGCCTGCGGTCCTTTTCGGAAACCACCCTGCTCTTTTTCTCAGGTCCTGCCATGACCTTAAGCATCGCGCTCTCCAGATCCTGCATTGTTATGAACCTTTTCTTTGCGCGCGCCGCAAGCAGCGCTCCCTCGTTGAGCAGGTTCTCAAGATCGGCTCCGGTAAATCCAGGCGTGCCCTTGGCAAGGCTGTTGAGATCGACGTCGTCACCCAGGGGCTTGCCTTTTGCGTGCACCTTCAGTATGGCTTCCCTGCCCTTGATATCGGGCAGGCCCACATAGACCTGGCGGTCGAAACGGCCCGGCCTGAGAAGCGCGTTGTCAAGTATGTCGGGGCGGTTGGTGGCGGCTATTATAATGATGCCCGAGGTGTTTCCGAAGCCGTCCATCTCAACGAGCAGCTGATTAAGCGTCTGCTCCCTTTCGTCGTGTCCGCCGCCCAGTCCGGCGCCGCGCTGGCGCCCGACGGCATCGATTTCGTCAATGAATATTATCGCCGGAGCTACCTTTTTCGCCTGGTCAAAAAGATCCCTCACGCGGGAAGCTCCTATACCTACATACAGCTCCACAAAATCGGAGCCCGATATTGAGAGGAACTGCACTCCAGCCTCTCCCGCCACAGCCTTTGCGAGCAGTGTCTTGCCGGTGCCCGGAGGACCCACGAGGAGAACACCCTTTGGTATTCTGGCTCCGATTTCGGAGTAGCGGCTCGGATCCTTGAGATATTCGACTATCTCTACAAGCTCTTCCTTCTCCTCGTCGGCGCCCGCGACATCGGCAAAGGTAACCTTTTTCTTTTCCTCTGTGCCGAGACGGGTCCTTGCCTTGCCGAATTTGGCTATTCCGGCTCCGCCGCCGCCCTGCTTGTTGATTACTGAGAACCAGAACAGGGCGAATATTCCTATTATCGCGAGGTACGGTATGAACGATACCCACCACGGAGCCTGCCAGCCCCTGTTGTAATCGTAGCTGGTCAGAATGCCCTTGGCATACTGCTGCTCTATGATTTCATGGAAATCCTCATAAAACAATTCAAAGCTATATAATGAATATCTAATCACATTACTGCCGTTGACCTGTTCTCTCAGAGTAAGGACAAGGTTGTCTCCCTCAATAATGAAGGACTGCACCTTCTGCTGTTCAAACAGACTGCGAATCTCGGAATATTTATAAGTCTTCGTAGTGTTTTGCGACATTAATGTAAAAATCGTGGCCATCAGTATGACGACGATGATTAGATAGAATCCTATATCTCTCGGCTTCGGTTTCTTATTCAAGCAATCTTCACTTCCTTCTCGGCACTATCAGGCATACGCTCCCGGTTTCAAAACGCCAATATACGGCAAATTTCTATATTTTTCGGCATAATCAAGACCATATCCCACAATAAACTCGTCCGGACAGACGATGCCAGTATAATCCGGCAGGACCTTTGCCCTTCGTCTTGCAGGTTTATCCAATAATGTACATATCTTAATCGAATTGGGCTTTCTAACTTGCAGATAATTAATAAGATAGCTGAGTGTAAGGCCGCTGTCAAGTATATCTTCAACTATGATGACATTTTTGCCCTCTATGTTCTCCGAAAGGTCCTTCAATATCATCACTGAGCCTGTAGTGCTGGTTCCGCTGCCGTATGAAGACACGACCATAAAATCTACGGAGCACTTGAGGTCGATTCTCCTTATAAGGTCCGCCATGAATACAAAAGAACCCTTAAGGATGCCTACGAAAAGAGGCTCTGTGCCTTTGTAGTCGGCATTTATCCTGCTTGCAAGCGATTCCACGGTATTTTTTATATATTCCTCGGAATACAGAACCTGCTTGATATCATCCGAGATATCGGACATTTTAACGCACCTCCGATTTTTCTATTGAAACCATTGATAGCTTATCGCCCGGCGAAGGTACGCATCTGATGTCCGTACCATAGCCCATAACGGCTATGACGCCTTTTTCGTCAGCAAAAACTGGTATGCTGTCGCGCAGGCGCAGAGGAAGCTTTTCGTCAATAAAAAGCTTTTTCAGTGTTTTTGAGCCTTTTTTGCCTGAAAATGTTATTCTGTCCCCGGTTTTTCTGGGCCTGACTGTTATTTTACCATAAATCGCGTCGGATTTGAATAAGAAAGTATTAAAGGAATTGTTAATCTTTTCTTTGCTTACCTCAGGCGAATATGAAATATCCAAACCCAGTTCAGGTATTCTTACCGTAAGATACGGCTCGAGCCTGACCGGAAGAAATGTCTTCGTTTCAAGCGGCAGACGGGTAAAAATCATGTCTCCGTACTCGCGGATTACGGAAAGTCCCCCCGAAAAGCTTCTCTGCGCGGACGGGCTCGGAGAAAACGCCAGCTCGGCTATGCCGTCTATCATCGGGCGCGAATGGGGAACCTTCAGCTCCTCGGCGACTCCTATTATCACTCTGGCTATCACCGGCCTCGGAAGCTTCTTCAGTTCGTCCGCCGGGAGCCTTATCCCGCAGGCCTCCCTGCTGGTGCTCCACAGCACTTTGTTGGCAAGATATGAGAGATATGCCTCGTCCTCAGCTAAAAGCTCAGCCGTTTCAGATGCCGCCTCTACAAACCTGGGATTAAGCTCTTTAAGCTGCGGTATCACTTTGTGGCGCAGCCTGTTTCTGAGGTATATGTCTTCATCGTTGGAGGAATCCTCGATGTGCGGTATGCCATTTGAATTCAGATAATCAAGCACCTCGGCCCGAGTCATGAACAGTATGGGCCTTATGATGTTTCCCCTTACGGGCGGTATTCCGCAGAGGCCCTTCAGCCCCGAGCCGCGAACAAGATTCATAATAAGCGTTTCGGCGTTGTCGTCTGCCGTATGGGCCGTCGCTATCCTGTCGGCCTCTATTTTTTGAGCGGTCCTGCGGAGAAATTCGTATCTAAGCTCCCGCGCCGCCATTTCTATGCTTAAACCGTTTGCTTCGGCATAAGCCCTCACTTTAGCCGCCCCGAAAAAAAATGGGATATCATTGTCGGCGCAGAAAAGGCGTACGAATTCGGCGTCTCTGTCCGATTCCTCGCCTCTCAGCCCATGGTCAAAATGGGCGGCCGAAATGCGTATGGCTCCGCTCTGAGCATATTCGTTGAGCATCGAAAGGAGGCACATCGAATCGGCGCCGCCCGAAACCGCGCAAAGCACATGGGCTCCCCTCGGAAGCATATTGTGTTTTTCCGCAAACTTCAGAAGCTGTTTCAAGCCGCCAGACCCCCGTACCGTCACTCGTAATGTGTCGTATCCGCCGCCGCGTATGTAGTGTACTGCGGTATCCATTGAAGAAATATTTTGCCGGTTTCCCCATGCCTGTTCTTCAGTATGATGCATTCCGCCTGATTGTGGTTTTCCGTTTCGGAGTTATAATAATCGTCCCTGTAAAGTCCCAGAACTATGTCGGCGTCCTGTTCAATGGAGCCGGATTCTCTCAGGTCGGACAAAAGCGGTCTTTTGTCGCCTCTCTCGGCGCTGGCTCGGTTAAGCTGAGACAGGCAGAGCACCGGCACGTTCAGCTCCTTTGCCATAATTTTCATCATTCGGCTCATATCGCTGACGACCTGCGTCCTGTTCTCGTTCGAATATTTGACCTTGCCGCCGGAGCCCTGCATAAGCTGAAGGTAATCTATAACTACCAGCCCGAGATTCTCAAGCCTGCGGCACTGGGCGTTCATTTCGGATACCGTCAGCGTGGAAGTGTCGTCTATCCTTATATCCGTTCTGCTCATGTTTGCCGCGGCGGCGCCGAGCCTGCGCCATTCCTCGTCGCTGAGCCTGCCCGTGAGCAGCTTTTTGTTGTCAATAAAGGCTTCGCTTGAAAGGAGCCTCATAACCAGCTGTTCCCTCGACATTTCAAGAGAGAATACGGCAACGGTTTTTGAAGTTCTCTTCGCGACGTTGGCGGCGATATTCAGCGCAAAGCTCGTTTTTCCCATGCCCGGCCTTGAAGCGAGGAGAATTAGGTCCGATTTGTTCAGTCCGAGTATCTTCTGGTCCAGGTCTCCGTATCCCGTTGAATATCCGGGCAGCTTCCCGTCCCCGCTGGCAAGCTCCTTCAAATCCGTGAATATTTTCGGGAGTATCTCGCCTATCGGTACAAGGCCGCCCTTTGATCTTCCCTGCCTGAGCGCGTATATCTTCTGCTCGGCTATCTCCAGCACGTCGCCCGCGGTGCCCTCACCGCTGTAAACAAGTCCGCTGACGTCTGATGACACTGCCGCGATGTTTCTAAGCAGAGCCTTGTCGCGGACGATGGACGCGTATTCCAGCACGTTTGCGGCGGTCGGGGTCATATTCATCAGCTCTATAAGATAGCTCTGAAGATTGGGGCGCGCCACCCCCTGCCGCCTCAAGTTTTCAAGGACCGTCACAGCGTCTATTACCTTGGAATTATTGAACATGGAAACTATGGTTTCATATATTTCCCGGTTAATTTCAAGATAGAAGTCGTTTGCTGAAAGCATCAGCACCACGTCGTTGACACACCTTGAATCGATAAGGATGGAGCCGAGAACAGACTGCTCCGCCTCGATGCTGTGCGGCATTTGTTTTGTCAGCAGTTCATCCATAATAACCTCATACGCAAAAACTTAAATGGTGCCTCTCGTTCCCAAGGGCATCGCCGTATCCCGGCTTATTGCCGAACCCGTCGGACACGGTCTGTATTTATAGTATCCCGCGATTCTTTCAACCCCGACTATTTTTGCTCGGTTACTATTATATTTATTGTGGAGACGATCTCGAACCCCAGCTTGCACTTCACTTCATAAGAACCGAAGGTCTTGATCGGCTCGGACTGCATGATCTTGTTTTTTTCTATTCTTATCCCGTACTGCTCTGCGAGGCAGTCGGAAATTTCCTGCGAGGTCACAGCCCCGAACAGTCTGCCCCCGGCCCCGGCCCTTGCGGGAACCTTTACCACGCAGCTTTTAAGCTTTTCGGCGATATCCAGGGCCTCCTTTTTCTCCTTTTCGATTTTTGCTAGCCTTGCCTTCTCCTGCTGATTGAGAACGTTTATCTTATCCGAGGTTTCGGGCGTAGCCAGATTTCTCGGAAAGAGGAAGTTGCGCGCGTAGCCGTCCGAAACCTCTATCCTCTGGCCCTTTTTGCCCTGACCCTTCACATCCTGCAGCAAAATTACTTTCATGTCTGATCTATCCTTTCCGTAAACAAAGGCTGAAACGGCCAAAAAGCCGAAATTTCCTTGACATCCGCATAAAACCCGGAATGTGCGATTAAGCTGAACGCAAAAGCGGTAGGTCAGTCCTTTGCGCCTTCCGTTTTTTTGTATTCCGAAAGGTATGCGTCTATTGAATTAAGGAGCGATTTATATACCTCGCCGAAGCTTTTTCCCCTTATCTGCGCCCCGGCGGTCGACCTGTTGCCTCCGCCCCCCAGCTTTTCAAGTATCATCTGTACGTTTATGCTTCCGATAGACCTTGCCGATATTATAACCGCGTCGTTCTGCATAAAGACCACAAAGGAGGCGTTTACTCCCGAAATATTCAGAAGCTCATCGGAGGCCTGGGCCGCTATCACCCTGTCCTCGTTCGTCTCGGTCGCGGCTATCGCAATTCCGTTACCGTACATTTTCGCGCTCTGGATTATCCTGTACTTCTCTATCGTTCCGTTAAAGTCGTTCTGCATCATTTTTTTGACTTCGGAAGTGTCCGATCCGACTCGTCTAAGGTACGCCGCCGCATCAAAAGTGCGGCTTCCGGTTCGCATAGTGAAGTTTTTTGTGTCCATCACGATTCCGGCGAGCAGCGCCTCGGCCTCCTGGCGGATTATGTCGCTATTTTGAAGCAAATACTGCCAGAGTTCAGTAACCAGCTCACATACGGAAGATGCGTTCGGCTCATGGAAATTCAGTGCTATCTCATCAATATATGAGGCGGCGCGCCTGTGGTGGTCGATAACAGCAACGTGCCTGCAGGAGCGCAGCAAAGCCTCGGATTCCACCTGCTCTGGCCTGTTGGTATCAACGACGATGAGCAGGGTCTTATCGTCTATGAACAAAAATGCCTCCTGAACATCTATGAATACGCCGTCGTATTCCGGAAGGCCCTTCATTTTTGCTATCAGGTTATGCGCAAAATTCTTATTCTGGTCAATGACTATTCTTGCCTTCTTGCCGCGCTTCCTTGCGATTGCGCAAAGCCCGACCGCAGCCCCTATGCTGTCCAGGTCCGGGTATTTGTGTCCCATTATAAGTATGCTCGAGGAATTGGCGATAAGCTCTCCCAGCGCGTTCGCGACAACTCTGGACTTTACCTTGGTGCGCTTTTCGACCTCTCTGGAGCTCCCTCCGTAGAATTCAAAGCCGGCTTTGTTTTTTATAACGACCTGGTCGCCGCCTCTGGAAAGCGCCATTTCAAGCGCTCTGTGAGCGAAGCTGAAGGCTTCCTCTATCGTTTGGGCTTCCCTGCCTATGCCTATGCTTATCGTAGCCGGTATGCCCCCCGGAACCGGTATCGCGCGGACCTCGTCGAGCAGATGGAACTTGTCTTCCAGGAGGGATTTGAACATTCGCTCCTCAAAGATAAATAAGTAGCGATCGCGGTCGTACTTGCAGATGTAGCCGTGGCGCCCGCTTGTCCACGCCGTTACGATGTCGTCGATTACCGCAAGCATGCCGGAGCTTGTGGAATCGTTGAGGCTTGCCCGTATCTCCTCGTAGTTGTCCAGCATTATTATCGCAAACACCGGTCTTGAAGCTATATATTCGGCCCTGACGCTTTCAAAGAAGGTCACGTCAACCCAATAGACTATCGCGAGAAAGCTGCAGCCGTCGCACTCGGGCGTTCTGACTATCCTGCCATAAACCTGATACTTTTTTCCCCCGATTTCTTTCAGCTCGGGGCATATCGTCTTGCCTTCCATAAGCCATTTGCTGTTAAACCCGGGGGTTATGTCGCTGAGCCTTTTCTCAAGAATTTCCTCGTTCTGTCCCGTGATATCGAGGAACATGGAGTTTGTCCATACTATCCCGTTGTTTTCAGGGCGGAATATGACCATGGGAAGCGGCGAGTGCAGAAGAGTGTCTTTTGTTGCCGAATCTATTATAAAACCTGCGGACTCAATGTAATCGGCTATTTCCTTTTTTCTCTTTTTGGCGGTGGCGAGGGTGTATGAAAAAAGAGCTATTATTGCGAGCGATTCGGCGGCCGCAAGATAATAGTTTTTGAAAATGAGCGCTATTATGGCGAATATGAGCAGAAGAACATTGTATATATATTTGGGCGGTTCGCTGTATTTCCACAACATTCTTGCGAAAGAACGCGAATCTTTCATGCCGGAACCTTCCTTCCGCTTCATTATCATTTGACTAACTATAATATTATACCAGAGATAATGATTAATACAAGTACCTAAAGAGCCAAATCAGTTTTTAATTAGGCTCTGTACTAATACCTGAAGCGCCTGCAAATAATAGCTTTACCGTTAATCTGAGGAGGAACTGATTTGAAAGCGATTATTATGGCAGGCGGCGAAGGCAGAAGGCTTCGACCGATAAGCATGCTGCGTCCGAAGCCCATGGTCAACCTTTTTGACAAACCTGTCATGGAACACATCATAGAACTGCTCAAAAAGCATGAAATAAAAGATATTTGCGTGACGCTGCGGTATCTGCCGAGGGTTGTCACCGATTATTTCGGGGACGGCTCGGAATTCGGAGTGAATATCGAGTACCGCATCGAGGAGGAGCCTTTGGGTACCGCGGGAGGAGTAAAGGCCTGCTGCGATTTTATCAAAAACGAGGACTTTTTGGTGATATCCGGGGACGCCGTCTGCGATTTTGATTTGAAGAAGTGCATAAATTTTCATTTTGAAAAAAAATCTCCCGCCACGATCATTCTCTGCGAAAAGGAGGAGCCTTTGGAATACGGGCTTGTGCTTACGGACAATGAGTCAAGGATAACTCAATTCATCGAAAAGCCTTCTTGGGACAGGGTATTCACAAACGCCGTGAATACGGGCATATATATCCTCTCACCGGAAGTATTAAGCCGTATACCGGAAGGCAGGAGCTATGATTTCGGCAAAGACCTTTTCCCCGGCCTTCTCGCCGAAGGGGTGCCAATGTACGCTTATACCGCGCAGGGATACTGGTGCGACATAGGCAGCAGCGGAGCGTATCTAAAATCCTTTTTTGACGTGCTGGACGGAAATGTCGCGCTCAACGCTGATTTGTCCGGAGAAAAAGCGACGGTGCTAAAATCGGAAATTCCGGCCGACTTGAAAATCATTCCCCCCTGCTACGTCGGAAGCGACGTAGCATTTGAAAGCGGCGTCCGAATCGGGCCTTACGCAGTCATCGGAAGCGGCTCTTACATCGGCGCAAATTCAAAAATCGAACATTCCCTTATAGACGGGGCAAGGATCGGAAGCAATTCCGAGATTTGCGGGTCCATAGTCTGCCGGGGAGCGGCGATAGGCGGCGGCTGCGTGCTTTCAGAGGGCTCCATAATAGGCGAAAAATCCGTTATAGGCAGCGGTTCCTTCATAGCTGACGGCGTCCTCGTGTGGCCTGACAAAAATGTCGAAAGCGGAAGCCGGGTATTGTATTCGGTCATAAGAGGCACCCAGGCCTCCGCATCCGTGCTTTTTCAGGGCCGCCTTTGCGGAGAGCTCGGGAACGAAATCAGCTTTGAAAACCTTATCGACGCAGGCTCCTCGCTTTCCCGTTTCAGGAAAGTCCTGTTGATGTCCAACTCCACACCCGCCGCGCTGGCGGCGTCGAGCGCTTTCAGAGCCGGAATCTGCGCTGGCGGAGCAGAAGCCTGGGACTGCGAAACCGGTTTCGAGTCTGCGGCGGCTTACGGAGCCAGGCATTTTGATATGGGCGCCGCCGTCTTTATAAGGAACAGAGGCCCGTCTGTCTCGATCAGCTTTTTCCGCGGTAACGGAAGACCGTTCACCCGCGCAGACGAAAGACTGATAGAGGCCTCTTTGGGCGGCGATTCGGTGCGCGCTCCGCACGACAGGATAGGACGAATACGCAACCTTCCCGACGTGATAGAAGCTTATGCGCTGGCCGCAGTCAAGGCGGCCTTGTTCAAGGACAAATCTCCCTGCAAAAATCCCGCTTTTGTTTTCGGTGACAGCATGGCGGCCCTGACCCTCAGGCGGGTACTAACAATTCTCGGATGCCCGGAGGCGAAAAGCAAATCCGAAGGCGTTTGTTTTCAGATCTCGGAAGACGGCTTTACGTTAACCGCCGAGGAGGGCGGCGAGATAATTTCCCCTCCGAGACTCGAAGTCGTTCTCGCATTGCTTGAATTCGAGAAAGGGAGCGGGCGTGTCGCCGTTCTTCCGTCATCCCCCGCCGCAATAGAGCTGCTGGCGCAATCTTTGGGCTGCACGGCATACAGATACGGGCGCGATAAGGAGGCGGAGGAAATTCTTCTCGAGCAGCCGTTTTTTTACGACGCCGTTTTCGCAGCGGCAAGACTTATGGCGGGCCTGGCCGCAAAAGGCGAAACCCTTTCTCGTATCGTCAAAAGGATACCGGAATTCTTTGTTTCGCAGCGTTCCGTCAAAACCGAAAGCGGCCGGGCCTCCGTGATGCGCGGATTGTTGAACAGCTGTTCGGAAATGTCGCTGGAGCTCAGCGACGGCCTCAGCGTTCTTTCCGACAAGGGGCGCGTCAGGATTTCTCCTCGGGCAGGCGGAGGCATAAGCATATCCGCCGAAGCCGGAAAGGAGGAAATCGCGCTTGAGCTTTGCGATGAGTTTGAGAAAATCATAAAAAAAATCGACGCGAAATCCTGATTCGCAAAGCATTTCAAGACCGCTTTTTCACTGCGGTTTTGAAATGTTGGTCCTCAAGGCTATTGAAGTGTTGAAAAAGCTTTTCCTTTGGGGTATAATTAATTATTATGCTAAAAAGGATGGTTTTTTGATGCAAAGGACAAAGATAGCGGAGCTTTTTGCGGATATTTCCGCTTTTGGGGGCAAGCCCGTAACGATAGCCGGATGGGTGCGGACGGTCCGTGACATGAAAAACTTCGGTTTTATAGAACTCAACGACGGGAGCTGCTTCAAGAGCCTGCAGGTCGTATTTGAAAAAGGCGCAGTTTCAAACTATGATGAAATAGCAAAGCAAAACGTCGGCGCGGCGCTCATCGTCAGAGGAACCGTAAGGCTCACCCCTGAAGCTAAGCAGCCATTTGAGGTAACGGCCGAATCCATAGAGGTCGAGGGCGCCTCGTCACCCGATTATCCTTTGCAGAAAAAGCGGCACAGCGTCGAATTTCTCCGCAGCGTTGCCCATCTGCGTCCCAGAACAAATCTTTTTTCGGCGGTATTTCGCGTTCGCAGCGTTGCCGCTCACGCGATTCACACTTTTTTTCAGGAAAACGGCTTTATATATGTGCACACTCCGATAATCACGGGCAGCGACTGCGAGGGCGCCGGAGAGATGTTCCGCGTCACCACGCTTGATCTGGAAAATCCGCCGCGCACCGAGGACGGAAAGGTAGACAACTCGAAAGACTTTTTCGGCAAGGAGACCAGCCTCACGGTATCCGGCCAGCTCAACGCGGAAAACTTTGCGATGGCCTTCGGCAACGTATATACCTTCGGCCCCACCTTCCGCGCGGAAAATTCATACACGCAGCGCCACGCCGCAGAATTCTGGATGATTGAGCCTGAAATGGCTTTCGCCGACCTCAACGACGATATGAACGTCGCCGAAAGCATGATCAAATTCATAATTTCCACTGTGCTTGAAAAGTGCCCGGACGAAATCGAATTCTTCAATAATTTTGTGGACAAGGGGCTGAAGGAGCGTCTTATCGGCGTCGTGAACTCGGATTTCGGGCGCATATCCTATACTGAAGCGATAAAAATCCTGGAGGAGCACAAGTCCGAGTTTGAATATCCCGTCTACTGGGGCGCAGATCTCCAAACGGAGCACGAGAGGTTCCTTACGGAGAAGCATTTCAAAAAGCCCGTCTTCGTAACGGATTACCCCAAGGACATCAAGGCCTTTTATATGCGCCTCAACGACGACGGCAGAACCGTCGCGGCGGCCGACTGCCTTGTGCCCGGCATCGGCGAGATAATAGGAGGCAGCCAGCGCGAGGAGCGCCTTGAGCTTCTGGAAGCCCGTATGGAGCAGATGGGACTCAATAAAAAGGATTACTGGTGGTATCTCGACCTGCGCCGCTACGGCGGCACCAAGCACGCCGGATTCGGACTCGGCTTCGAGCGCATGGTGATGTACCTTACTGGCGTTACGAATATACGCGACGTAATTCCACATCCGAGGACAACGGGCTGCGCCGAATTTTAATTCTTCCGACTTAAAAGACTCAGCCGCAAACCGGCTGAGTCTTTTTTCATATCTTTCTGTTTTCAAGGGGCGCCCTTCTTTTTAGCTCCTTCATAAGCTCGTCAAACTGCTTAAGATCCAGCGATTGAGCGCCGTCGCAGAGGGCTTTTGCAGGGTCGTTGTGAGTTTCAACCATAAGACCGTCGGCGCCGACGGCGAGACTCGCCTTTGAAAGCGGGGCTACGAATGAGCGTATACCGGAGGCATGGCTCGGATCAACGATTACGGGGAGATGCGACTTCTGCTTCAGAACTATGACAGAGGAGATATCCAGCGTGTTCCGCGTCATGGTCTCGAAGGTCCTTATTCCGCGCTCACAAAGTATTACCCTGCTGTTCCCGGAGGACATTATGTATTCCGCGCTCATCAAAAGCTCCTCTATCGTATTTGAGAGGCCTCTTTTCAGCAGAACCGGCTTTCCCATCTGCCCCACCTCTTTGAGCAGGTCGAAGTTCTGCATGTTCCTTGCGCCTATCTGAACGATGTCCACATCTTCAAAAAGCGGCGCCTGGGTCTGATTCATTATTTCGCTTACAATAGGCAGGCCGGTTTCCTTTTTGGCCGTAGAGAGCATGCGAAGCCCGTCTTCGCCAAGGCCCTGAAAAGAGTAGGGAGATGACCTCGGCTTGAAGGCTCCGCCGCGCAGAAGCTTTGCCCCGCTCGCTTTTACGGATTTCGCAACTTCTACTATCTGCTCCTCGCTTTCGATGGAGCAGGGGCCGGAAATCACTGTGAAGGTGTCGGGCCCGATTTCGGCCTCCCCTACTTTTATTATTGTATCGTCCGGGTGAACGGTCCTGTTTACGGCCTTGTACTGCTCCGTTACCCGCCTTGCGTATTCCACGACTCCGCTTGTCGCAACGATTTTGTCCATATCGACCGAGGCGGTGTTGCCGATAAGGCAGACCGCCGTATGCTCCGTGCCCTTGCTTATTATCGTACTGAAGCCCTGTCTCTCGAAGCTTTCGGAGAAAGCTTTTATTGTCGCCTCGCTAAGGCCGGACTTTAAGATAAACACCATCGCTATTCGCTCCCTCTCGCCGCCGCCACAGCTGCGGATATTTTTGAAAAATCCTTCAAACCGCCGGTTTCAACCCCCGAGCTTAAATCCACACCGTAGGGCCGGAGAAGCGAGACCGCTTCGCCAATGTTCTCCGGCTTCAGCCCTCCCGCGATTATGAAGCTGCGGGGAAAGCTTTTTATGAGCGACCAGTCAAAGCTCTCGCCCGTGCCGCCGCCGTTGTCCAGCAGCACCATGTCTGCTCCGCTGCCGGCCGCGCTTTCCACATCCTTTTCGCCTGCAATCTTAAAAGCCTTCCATATTTCGATGCCCGGAAGCTCCCTGCGGAGCGCGGAAATATAGATTTCGTCCTCATCTCCGTGGAGCTGCGCTATACTTATCGTTTTGTCTCGGCAAAGCCTGATAACAAGCTCCCTGTCGGCGTCGACGAACACGCCGACGGTCGGAATGCGGTTATCTATTTCTTTGCGGAGCTTCGCGGCGGCTGCCGGCGAAACATACCTGCGGCTTTTATCGCAGAAAACAAGGCCCGCGTAGTCGGGCATCGCCCTATTGACATATTCCGCATCGCAGAGCCTGAAAAGGCCGCAGATTTTGATTTTTGTCCGGCTCACATTGCTGCCCTCCTGAAGGCGTCCATAAGCGCCTTCTTATCGTCCGTGCGCATAAGGCGCTCGCCGATCAGCACCGCGTCCGCCCCTATTGCTTTCAGCGCGGCTATGTCCGACGGATAACTCACTCCCGATTCCGCGACGAACAGCGCCGACGACGGTATCTTATCGCGCAGCCTTGCCGCGTTTGAGAAGTCTACGGAAAAGTCCTTCAGATTTCTGTTGTTTACGCCGATAACCCTTGCGCCCGCGGAAACAGCGGAAGCTATCTCAGCCTCATCGTGAGCCTCCACAAGAGCGGATATTCCCAGCCTGTCGCATATCCCGATATATTTTGCTATTGTTTCCGTATCCAGAAGAGCGCAAATGAGCAGCACCGCGTCGGCTCCCATGGTTTTGGCCTCGTAAATCTGATATTCGTCTACCGTGAAGTCCTTGCGGAGCATAGGAAGGGAGATTTCGGAGCGTATCTCGCGGAATATTTCATCAGAGCCCAAAAACCGTTCCGGCTCCGTAAGGCAGGACACGCAGTCGGCGCCGGCGGCCTCATAGTCCCTTGCTATTTCTAGGTAAGGAAAGTCCTCGGAAATTACTCCTTTAGAGGGCGACGCCTTTTTTACTTCGCAGATAAAAGCTATTTCCGGCTTTTTCAGCGCCAGTTCGAAACGAAAGCGGCCTTTCGGGAGCATATTCGCATCCTCGCGCATTTTATCCGGGCTTATCGCTTCTTTGGCCCGCTCGACTCTTTTTGCGGCAAGGGCCGCAAGCTCGTCCAGAATCATTTTTCTTCCCCTTGCCTGTTGGATTCCGCAACGAAGCGCTCGAGCTTCTCCATCGCCTTTCCGCTGTCGATAAGCTCCGCGGCCAGGCTTACGCCGTTGTGCAGAGAAGATGCTTTTCCGGCGATATACAGACCGGCTCCGGCGTTCAGCAAGACCGCGTCCCGTTTAGCCCCTTTCGCGCCGTTCAGAATATCAAGGGTGATTCTCGCGTTAACTTCCGGAGTCCCGCCCGCAAGTTCGGATTTGGTTGAGCTCTCAAGGCCGAAGTACTCCGGTCTGATAATATAGCTGCTGAAGCGCCCGTCCGAGAATTCGCATACGGTGGTCGGAGAGGACATGGAAATTTCATCAAGCCCGTCCTGTCCGTATACCACCATTCCGCGTTTGACGCCCAGGTTTGAAAGCACCCGCGCAAGAGGTTCCACAAGCTCTTCGGAGTAAACTCCGAGTACCTGCAGATTTGCGGAAGCGGGATTTGTGAGTGGGCCGAGAATGTTGAATATCGTGCGTATCCCGAGCTCCCTGCGTACCGGTCCGACATATTTCATCGAAGTGTGATAATTCTGCGCGAAGAGGAAGCAGATGCCTATGCTTTCGAGCAGTTCGGCGCATCTTTCCGGAGTAAGGGATATGTTGACGCCGAGAGCCTCCAGGCAGTCGGCCGAACCGCTGCTTGAGGATGCCGCGCGGTTTCCGTGCTTTGCGACCTTTGCGCCGGAAGCGGCTATAACGATGGACGCGGTAGTTGAAATATTGAAGGAACCCGAACCGTCACCGCCCGTGCCTACGATTTCCAGAAGATCGAAATCGCATTTTACAGGCGTCGCGTGGGCGCGCATCCCGTTTGCGCAGGCTGTTATTTCCTCTATGCTCTCCCCTTTTGCGGCCAGCGCCGTAAGGAAGGCCGCGGTCTGGATCTGCGTGGCGGCGCCCCTCATGATTTCGTCCATTACGGCGGCAGCCTCGTGGTAAGTAAGATCCTTCCTGTCGATGAGCTTTTTTGTGGCGTCTTTGATCATTTTCCCGCCTCCCTGATTTTAAGAAAGTTTGACAGTATCTGTATCCCGTCCGGAGTAAGTATGGATTCGGGATGAAACTGCACGCCGTATATCGGGTAATCCATGTGGCTCACGGCCATAACTTCGCCGTCCTCCGTCTCGGCCGTTATCCTCAGGCAGTCCGGAATGGTTTCGCGCACGGCTGCGAGAGAGTGATAGCGGGCGGCCTTTATGCTGCTCGGCATTCCTTTGAAAAGAGGACTCTCGCAGTCAAGCCGCACCTCGGACTGCTTGCCGTGCATCAGCCTCCTTGCGTAGGACACCGTCGCTCCGAAGGCCTGGCAGATGGCCTGATGCCCAAGGCATACGCCGAGAATCGGTATCTCCCTTCCGAGCTCCGCCGCCGCCTCGACGCATATCCCCGCGTCTGACGGAAAACCCGGACCCGGAGAGAGGATTATATGAGATGGCTTCATGCTTCTTATTTCCTCGACGGACAGTTCGTCGTTTCGGACGACCTTTATGTCGGGGTCCAGCGTTCCGACAAGCTGGTATAGGTTATAGGAGAAGCTGTCGTAGTTGTCGATAAGAAGTATCATTATTCGATTCCCTCCTGTGCCGTCTGCAGCGCCTGCATTACCGCTCTTGCCTTGTTGATGGTTTCTTCGTATTCGTTTTCGGGTATGCTGTCGGCAACTATGCCCCCGCCCGACTGGGAAAACACCTTTCCGTTTTTCTTGAAAGCGAAACGTATGGCGATGCAGGTCTCCAGGTTTCCCGTAAAATCTATGTAGCCAACCGCCCCGCCGTAAATGCCCCTTTTGATGCCCTCCAGCTCGTCTATTATCTCGCAGGCGCGTATTTTAGGCGCTCCGGACAGGGTCCCGGCGGGCAGAATAGCGTCCACCGCGCTTATCGCGTCAAAGCCTTGCTTTATTTGCCCCTGTACTGTCGAGCCTATGTGCATCACATGGGAGAACTTTTCCACGCTCATGTACTTCTGCACTTTTACGCTCCCGAATTCGCTTATCTTTCCTATGTCGTTGCGCCCCAGGTCCACAAGCATGTTGTGCTCGGCGCATTCCTTTTCGTCGTCAAGCAGCTCCCTTTCGAGGCGTTCGTCTTCCTCCGCCGTCTTGCCTCTCGGCCGCGTGCCCGCAAGCGGGAAGGTATACAGAACGCCGTCTTTCAGTTTTACCAAAGTCTCCGGCGAGGCGCCGGCCGCCTCTATGTCGTCGCCGGAGAAATAAAACATATAGGGCGAAGGGTTTATGGTCCTAAGCACGCGGTAAGTGTCAAGAAGGCTGCCCTCAAAGTCGGCCTCGAGGCGGTTTGAAAGAACGACCTGAAATATATCGCCTTCTCGTATATATTTCTTCGCTTTTTCCACCATTCCGCAATATTCTTCCCTGCTGAAAGCGGCTCGGAGCGAAGATGTCATCCTGCCCGGCTTCTCTTCTTTCGCGGCCCCGTAAAGTATCAGCTCCTTAAGGGATTTAAGCTCCATCTCCGCGCGTTTGTACTCCGTTTCCAGCTCCGAGCATCTTATGTTCACTATCAGGACTATCTTCTGGCG
The DNA here is from genome assembly GCA_029265975.1 of Clostridiales bacterium. Classification (GTDB taxonomy): domain Bacteria; phylum Bacillota; class Clostridia; order Oscillospirales; family Oscillospiraceae; genus DUPK01. The sequence continues at coordinate 1,102 of JAJUGN010000023.1, read as the reverse complement.
GAAATTGTCAAACGCTATGACCTTGTCAAAAAGCATCAGGTCAAGATCCTTGAATCCCTCCTTGTCCTTTGCGGAGAGCTTGAGCGATGGCTCCGCGTATTTAATGTAATCGTAGGAAAAGTACCCTACAAGCCCGCCCGCAAAAGGCGGGAGATAGTCAAAGCGCGGGCTTCTGTTGTCCGCCAGCACCTGTCGTATAAGGTCGCCCGGGTGTTTTGTCTCTAAAGTTATGGAGGAACCCGCCCTTATAGCCGCCTTTCCGTCCGTGCAGCTTATCTCCATGGTCGGATCAAAGCCTAGGAACGTGTATCTGCCCCAGGTCCTGCTGTTCTCCACGGATTCGAGCATATAGCAGTGCCTGCTCACGTTTTTGATCCTTTTCAGCACCTCTATCGGTGTCGTTCTGTCAGATAAGAGCTCACAGCTTACCGGCAGTACCTTGAAGCAGCCGGTTTTCGCAATTTCGGCCGCTTCCGCTAATGTTGGCTTTAGAGTCATTTTTTTCACGCCTTTCATATGATTTTCGTCCGGGAAAAGCAAAAAGCCCGTCCCTGACTGAATAGTCAAGGACGAGCTTTCAAAACTCGCGGTGCCACCTTGATTCACAGCATATATAGCCGTGCTCTTTGCGGGATACCATCATATCCCCGGCAACTGACGTATGCCCTCACGTCGCAGAATACTCGGCAATAAGCCTTTGACTGCGCCCTCAGCGGCCCATTTGATGACCTGTTTTCTGCCCGAATCTCAGCAGCACGGGCTCTCTGTAAGAGCATGATCACCTTTATCCCCGCTTCAACGGTTTAAGGTATTCAATTTATTCTAAACTAACACACTCTGCGGCCCATGTCAATATGCTTTTTTGATGAATATTTCGTACCGGATTCACAATTGAATATTGATTTCATACAAAGCAGCGTTAGACAATTGCTATCGCGCCGTTTTACGTTTAATACTGCTCACTTCGCCGCGCTGCGGATAAACCTTTCGAGCATGACCGCGATTTCGGCCCGGGTGGCGGCGCCCTGCGGGTTCAGCCTGCCGTTAGTATCGCCCTTTATTATCCCCGCGCCGCAGGCCCACTGCATCGCTTCGTGCGCGT
>JAJUGN010000022.1 GCA_029265975.1 Clostridiales bacterium | reverse complement strand
GCCGGTATCGGCTTTGGGCCCGCTTGATGTTATTACTAGTGTAGCGAAAGGATTCCGGCGGTTAAAACGCCGGAGCCGCGGAAAACCGGGCCGCTTATCTCTTGCTGAACTGCGGCGCGCGTCTTGCAGCCTTAAGGCCGTATTTTTTGCGCTCCTTCATTCTCGGATCGCGCGTCAGAAGACCGGCGGCCTTTAGCGGAGCGCGGAAGCTTTCGTCCACCAAAAGCAGGGCTCTCGCTATGCCGTGGCGGATAGCTCCCGCCTGGCCGGTGACGCCGCCGCCGACGACGGTGGCTTCGATGTCGACCTTGCCGAGGGTTCCCGTGGTGTTGAGCGGCTGGCGGACGATGAGCTTCAGCGTCTCAAGTCCGAAATAGTCGTCTATATCGCGTCCGTTTATCGTGATCGCGCCTGAGCCTCCGGAGAAGAGATGCACTCTCGCAACCGAGGATTTCCTTCTGCCGGTGCCGTATACGTAGGGCTTTTTGCTTTTATACATTATCGGTTACCTCCCTATTCGGCCCAGGCCACAGGCTGCTGTGCCGCATGAATATGCTCGCTGCCCTTGAAAACCTTGAGCCTTTTAAGCTGAGCCCTGCCGAGCGAATTTTTGCCCAGCATGCCCTTGACGGCCAGGGACATCGCCATCTCGGGGCGCTCTGCCATGAGCTTCTTATACTGGGTTTCCTTAAGACCGCCGGCATACCCGGAGTGCGTGCGGTGGTACTTCTGCAGAAGCTTCTTCCCGGTGAGCACGGCCTTGTCGCTGTTGAGAACGATCACGAAATCGCCGCAGTCGACGTGGGGCGTGTATGTCGGCTTGTGTTTTCCGCGAAGCAGAACGGCGGCTGTCGCCGCGGTGCGTCCCAGAGGCTTTCCGGCTGCGTCAAGGATGTACCATTTCCTGACGACATTACTGCTGTTTGCCATAAAAGTGGACATTTTTATTACCATTCCTTCCGATTGTCGAAACAATATTATATACTATTAACCATGACTGAAATGAAAAAACTTTGACAAAACCCGCATGGCGACCCTAAAATAGCCATAGCGAGAGCTTTATTTTTATACCATAAGAGAAAAGCCCTGTCAACACTAATTTGAGAGAATTTTTATTTAATTTGCGCAAACTCGATATTTCGCGGTTTTGCGCTTGATTTCTCTTGAATGCTCGATTTCAATTTTTGATTTTTACGGAGGCTCTGCGTATGAACAGGCTTACAAGCTATGTCCGCCGCTGCATCGACGATTACGCCATGATCGACGCGGGCGACCGCATCGCCGTAGGCGTTTCGGGCGGCAAGGATTCGCTGGCGCTGCTTTGCGCCCTTGCAAACCTCAGAAGGTTTTATCCCAAGCCTTTCGAGCTTAGCGCGATAACGATACACATGGGTATGGACGACATGGATTTTTCGCCGGTCGCCGCGCTTTGCAAAGAGCTTTCCGTTCCTTATACGCTTGTAAAAACGGAGATTCAGAAAGTGGTTTTTGAGGAAAGAAACGAGAAAAACCCCTGCTCTCTCTGCGCCCGCATGAGAAAGGGCGTGCTTAACGAAAAGCTTCTGGAGCAGGGGATAACGAAAGTCGCGCTCGGCCATCATTTCGACGACGCGGTGGAGACCTTTTTCATGTCGCTGTTTTACGAGGGCAGGCTGAGCTGCTTCCGCCCGCTTACGTTTATGGACAGGAAAGGCGTTACTCAGATACGCCCGCTGCTCTATGTCACGGAGGAGCAGCTCCGCTCCTTCGCCGAGCGCTATGCGCTTCCGGTAATAAGAAACACCTGTCCTATGGACGGCGCTAGCCGCCGCCAGGATATCAAGGAGCTTGTGGAAAAGCTTTCTGAAGAATTTCCCGATCTTAAGAGCAAGGTTTTCGGAGCGATAAGGCGCCTTCCGCTCGCGGGCTGGGGAGAAGCGCGCGAAAAAGAATAGGGCAGTCCCTGCGCGCTATTGACGCACAGGGACTTTTTCTTTGAAAAGAGCTCTTTTCAGGGCTGATATGAGGCTTTTATAAAAAAAGACGATCACAAAGCTTACAATAAACCCGGATATTGCGATAAGCGGAACCGAAAACGCCGGGCTGAAGGATGACGTCGTCAGCCCCAGCTTGTTTATGCGCTCGATAATAAATGCGTGAAGCAGATATATTCCCAGGGTGCATGAGGACATCGTCCGGATTATTCCCGATGCGGCGGCGCCGAAGTCGAGCTTTGACACGAATTCCAGGAAGAAAACGAAAATCCCGGCGCTTGTCAGCAAAACGGGGACAAAGAAAAAGTCGTAATTGCCGCGCGGCTGCGCGAATCTCAGGGCGTAGTCCAGAGAAAGCGCAACGGTCCAAAAAGCCCCGGCGGCGGCAAAGACGTAAAGCGTTCGCCTTATCTTGGGGGAGAGCGGATATTTGGACAGATAATAGCCCAGCATATAATAGCCCAGATACCTGCCGGTTACGGCGAGGGGTATTTTGTCCCAAAAGCAAATAAAATAATAGTAAAGCTCGTTAAATTCAGGATCCTCGGGCCTGTAGAAAAGAGGAAGCATTGATCTCAGGACAGTAAAAATGAAAAACAGCAGCAGAAAATACTCAATAAGCCGCCTGTCGCATTTTTCGGTGATAGCCCTGAGAAAGGGGGTGGACATGTAAAGCCCGATCAGCATCGGAAGGTACCATAGGTGAAAATGCCCCTCGAGCGCCGTTTTGATAAAAAGCGGGACCGTGCCGGCGCCTAAGGCATACTCCATGTTCCGGAAATGAACGAGAGCGTAAAAAATTTCCCACGCCACCCAAACGGCGAGCATCCTAAGGACATATTTTATGTAGAGCCGATTCATCGGGAGCTCTTTTTTGGGATCCAGCATGAACATGCCGCTTATCATAACAAAAACGGGTACGCTGAAGCGGGAGAGAGCGTTGTATACGTTCAGCGTCTGCCACGCGAAGCTTTGTATTTCCGATGATTCCTGCTTCAGCGCGCTGACGTGTATTGTAATGACCGCCAGGCATGCCAGTATGCGAAGAAGCTCCAGAGATACGACGCGTTTGCTCATGTTTCAACTCCTGAAAAAGTCGTTTGTTCATATAATAAGTATTTATAGCACCGCCAGAAGGATTTTACAATATTTTTTTGCTTCTAAAAGTTGAGTTGATTTATTTGCGCAGATACTGTATATTGTATATTGAGGTAAAATGTGCAAAAATAAGCCGCTTTTTACTCAAAAGTATTTTCGGAGGGTTCAGATGAAGGCTTCAAAAAAGCCCGAATACGGCAACGAAAGCATATCGTCTCTCAAGGGGGCGGACAGAGTAAGAAAGCGCCCGGGGGTCATTTTCGGCTCCGACGGGCTTGAGGGCTGCCAGCACGCGGTTTTCGAGATACTTTCAAACTCGATAGACGAGGCGAGGGAAGGGCACGGAGACCTGATAATCGTCACGCTCTACGAGGACAAGTCGATAGAGGTGGAGGATTTCGGGCGCGGCTGCCCGGTGGACTATAACCCGGTGGAGCAGCGCTACAACTGGGAGCTCGTGTTCTGCGAGCTTTACGCGGGCGGAAAGTATAAAAACGACGAGGGGGAAAGCTACGAATACTCCCTCGGTCTCAACGGTCTGGGCTCCTGCGCGACGCAGTATTCCTCGGAGTATATGGACGTGACGGTGTGGCGCGACGGCAACAAGTACAGCCTGCACTTTGAAAAGGGCGAAAACATCGGGGGGCTCAAAATCGAGCCGACCGACAGGAAAAAAACAGGCTCGCTAATCCGCTGGAGACCGGATCTCGAGGTTTTCACGGACATCGACATTCCCGAATCATACTTCCTTGACGTGTTGAAAAAGCAGGCCGTAGTGAACAAGGGCGTGACCTTCCGTTTCAGAAGCCAGAAAAACGGAAAGTTCGAGATTTACGAGTTCAAGTACGAGAACGGCATAATAGATTACGTCGCCGAACTCGCGGGCGACGACGCGCTTACCGCCCCGGTGTTCATAGAGTCCGAGCGCAGGGGGCGCGACAGGGAGGACAAGCCGGAGTACAAGGTGAAGCTCTCCGCCGCCTTTTGTTTTTCAAACCGCTTTGCAGCCATAGAGTATTACCACAACTCCTCTTGGCTGGAGTACGGCGGAAGCCCCGAGAAGGCGGCGAAAAGCGCGTTTGTGTCGGCGATAGACGCTTATCTCAAAAAGAACAACAAGTACCAGAAAAACGAGAGCAGGATAAGCTTCAGCGACATACAGGACTGTCTGATCCTCGTCACGAACTGCTTCTCCACGCAGACATCCTACGAGAACCAGACCAAAAAAGCCATAACAAACAAGTTTATTCAGGACGCGATGACGGACTTTTTCAAGTCCAAGCTGGAGATTTATTTTATCGAAAACCGCGCGGAGGCGGAAAAGATAGCGGAGCAGGTGCTTAGAAACAAGCGCAGCCGCGAAACCGCCGAAAAAACGAGGCTCAACATAAAAAAGAAGCTCTCCGGCGGCGTAGACATCGCAAACAGGGTGCAGAAATTTGTGGACTGCCGCACTAAGGATATAGACAAGCGCGAGCTTTACATCGTCGAGGGAGATTCCGCGCTCGGGGCCTGCAAGCAGAGCAGGAATGCGGAATTCCAGGGCATAATGCCTGTCCGCGGCAAAATTCTGAACTGCCTTAAGGCGGACTACTCAAAGATATTCAAAAGCGAGATAATAACCGACCTTGTCAAAGTCCTCGGCTGCGGCGTAGAGGTGCAGCACAAGCAGAAGGAGATAAGCTCCTTTGACCTCGGAAGCCTGAGATGGAGCAAAATAATAATATGTACCGATGCGGACGTAGACGGCTTCCAGATAAGGACGCTGATACTGACCATGCTTTACAGGCTGGCGCCGACGCTGATAAGCGAAGGTCTTGTGTATATAGCAGAGTCCCCGCTTTTCGAGATAGAGTGCAGGGGGAAAACCTATTTTGCCTATTCGGACAGGGAAAAGGCCGAGATCATAAGCTCGCTGGGCGGGGCAAAGCACACGATAAGCCGCTCGAAGGGGCTTGGCGAGAACGAGCCGGAAATGATGTGGCTCACAACGATGAACCCGGAAACTAGAAGGCTTATAAAGGTCATGCCGCAGGACGCGAAGCGTACGGCCGAGGTTTTTGAGCTGCTCCTCGGCGACAATCTGGCGGGGCGCAAGGAGCATATCGCCGAAAACGGATACAAATACCTGGATCTGGCTGACATTTCATAGGCGGAAGAGCATTTCACCTTCCGGCCAGACTATAATTTAGAGCAAAGGACGGATACCGTGGCAAAAAGGAAGGAAACCGGCGGCTCGGAAAACAATACCGCAAACCCGAACGTGATAGGCCTCCGCGCAGACATTCTGGAGCAGGGCATAACCGAAACGCTCGAAGTGAACTATATGCCCTATGCGATGAGCGTCATAGTATCGCGCGCCATACCGGAAATAGACGGCTTCAAGCCCTCGCACAGGAAGCTGCTCTATACGATGTATAAAATGGGCCTGCTGACCGGCGGGCGCACGAAGTCCGCAAACATAGTCGGACAGACCATGCGCTTAAACCCCCACGGGGACAGCGCGATATACGAAACCATGGTGCGCCTTTCGAAGGGCTACGAGGCGCTGCTTACGCCTTTCGTGGACTCAAAGGGCAACTTCGGCAAGGTCTACTCCAGGGACATGGCCTACGCCGCCTCCCGCTACACCGAGGCCAAGCTTTCCGCAATCTGCGCCGAGCTGTTCAGGGACATAGACAGCGACACCGTCGATTTCACGGACAATTACGACAGCACCATGAAGGAGCCGGTGCTCTTGCCGACGACTTTCCCGAACCTGCTTGTTTCGGCAAATATGGGCATTGCAGTGGGGATGGCGAGCCAGATATGCGGCTTCAACCTTGCGGAGGTCTGCCAGACGGCGATAGAATATATAAACGACCCCGAGCACGATATTATGTCAACCCTGCTTGCTCCCGATTTTCCGACGGGCGGCGAGCTGATATACGATTCAAAGGAAATAGAGGAAATTTACCGGACGGGCCGCGGAAGCTTCAAGGTGCGCGCCCGCTGGCGCTATGTGCAGAAGGAAAACATAATAGAAGTGTATGAGCTTCCCTACACCACCACCTCCGAGGCCGTCATGGACAAGGTCGCCGAACTCATTAAGCTCGGCAAGCTTCGGGAAATAACGGACATGCGCGATGAAACGGATCTGAACGGCCTGAAGCTTGCCATAGACTTAAAGCGCGGCACCGACCCGGAGAAGCTCATGCAGAAGCTTTTCAAGATGACGCCGCTTATGGACAGCTTTTCCTGCAATTTCAACATACTTGTGGCCGGCACTCCCCGCGTCATGGGCATAAGGGAAATACTCGACGAGTGGACGGCATGGCGGACCGACTGCGTTAAAAGGCGCGTGTTTTTCGAGCTTAACAGGAAAAAAGAAAAGCTCCACCTGCTGAAGGGGCTCGGGAAGATACTCCTCGACATAGACAAGGCTATTGCCATAATCAGGAACACGGATGAAGAATCCGAGGTTGTTCCGAACCTTATGATAGGCTTCGGGATAGACGAGGTTCAGGCCGAGTTCGTCGCGGAGATCAAGCTCAGGAACATAAACAAGGAGTATATCCTGAAGCGCGTGCAGGAGACGGACGCCCTTGAAAAGGAGATAGCCGACCTGGAGGACCTGCTCCAGAGCCGGCGCCGGATAAAGGCACTGATCATAGACGAGCTTAAAAACGTGATAAAGAAGTACGGCGCCCCCAGAAAAACGGGCATAGTATACTCGGATGAGATCGCGGAGTACAGGGAAGAAGAGCATATTGAAAACTACGAGGTGGTGCTGTTTTTATCCCGCGAAGGCTACTTTAAGAAGATTACGCCTCTGTCGCTCCGGATGGGGGGAGAGCAGAAGTACAAGGAGGACGACGGGCCGCTTGTTTCCTTCGAGGGCGGCAACCGTGACGAGCTTTTGATTTTTACGGACAGGCAGCAGTGCTACAAGGTGAAGGTTTCGGACTTTGAAGACACAAAGGCCTCGAGTCTCGGCGTCTACCTCCCGTCGCATCTTGAAATGGATCCGGGAGAGAATGTTCTTTACATGCTGAAATGCGGGGATTACAGGGGCAGCATACTGTTTGTGTTTGAGAACGGCAAGGCTGCCCGCGTTCCGGTTTCGGCTTACGAAACCAAAACGAACCGGAGGAAGCTCACGGGAGCCTATTCCGACAAAAGCCCACTGAGGGCGGTAATTCCGTTCGAATCGGAGATGGAAATCGCCGCATATTCGACCGACGGGCGGGCCATCATATTCAGTACGGCGCTTTTGTCCCCCAAGGCCACGAGGGATACCCAGGGCGTTTCGGTTATGGCTTTGAAGCCCAGACACAAGCTCAAAAAGGCTTTGCCGTGCTCTGAAACCGCGATAGTCAACCACGGCAGGTACCGCGTCAGGAGCCTTCCGGCCGCGGGAGTCCTTCTCAAAGAAGAGGACATGGAGGAAAAGCAGCTCAGCATGATTTGAGTTTAAGGGAAAAAGAATGGATATGTTGAAAAATAGCCTGAAGCCCATGCTGGTCATGAGCGTGAAAATACTGGCGGGAGCGGTTATGGACGCCGCGGGGATAAGCATGCTGCTGTATCCGAACGGAATGATAACCGGAGGTATCATGGGAATTTCCATGATACTGAACAAGCTGTTTTCGACGCCGGTAGGACTTTTGACCATCGTCTTCAACGTGCCGCTCTTCATAGTCGCATGGAGGACGCTGGGGCTTAAGTTCCTTGTCGGGTCGCTGCTCGGAATGGGTCTCAGCTCCGTACTGCTTGACGTTTTCTCGCTTTTCACGACCATATATATAACGGGCAATCAGCTTCTGGCGGGAATCATCGGAGGCGCCGTGTCCGGCCTGGGAATGGGAATAATTTATTCGGCGGGAGGAAGCACCGGCGGAATAGACATTGTTGCGAAGGTTCTGAGAAGGCGATACCCATACTTGAACCTCGGAAGCATAGTCATGGCGCTCAACGCCGTGGTATTTGCGATATACGGGCTGGCGCTCGGCAAGTACGAGGCGGCGATGTATTCGGTCGTTACTGCCTTCGTATCCTCGAGAGTAATAGACACGGTGCTTTACGGTTTGGATTATTCGAAGATATGCTTTATAATAAGCGAAAAGGGAAACGAAATAAGCGAGCTGATCACAAGGGAGCTGCACCGGGGAGTAACGATACTGCCGGGGCGCGGCGCCTATTCGGGCCATGAGAAGGCCGTTCTGCTCTGCGCGATCAAGAAGCAGCAGATACTTGAGCTGAAAAAGATAGTCAGGCAGGCGGATCCGGATGCGTTTGTCATAATATCCGAGTCCAGGGACGTAATGGGCAACGGATTTCAGATACTGGAAGACAAGGAATAGGGGGGAGCCGATATAAAGAGATATATTGCGCTTGCGCTCATTACGGCGCTTCTGTTCACAGCTTTCGGCTGGTCGGCCTCCAAAACCCGGGATTACTACTCCGTATCCGATCACAAGGACGAAATGCGCCTTGCAGACAACGAGAACGAAGTCGTCAGCGTGAAGACGTATCAGGGAATCAAGACGGCGATACTCAGCTTTGTAAAAGACGGCAGGGAAAAGTGCTACCTGAATGTCAGCGATTACGAGGGGAACGTATCCGACGCGGTATCCGAGGCGAGCCTCGAGATTGTACATAATACCGCGCTGGGAGTTTACGCTGTCGAGAACATCACTCACAGCTACACAAAGGAATCTCCGTATTTCAATGTAGTGATGGATATTTACTACAAGCATACCAAGGAGCAGATAAGGAGCATAGCTTATCTGAATTACGTTTCGGCGGTTCAGGGAGCCCTCGCAAAGGCTATTTCAGACCATAAGGAATACCTGGTGATTTCCATCTCCTCGGCTCAGGTAACTCAGGACTATATAAAAGCCTACGCGCTCGAGTATTACCGCTCGAATCCCCTTGAGGTGATGGCGGCCCCTGAAATAAGGACAGTCGTCCATGCGGCAAAGGAGCAGACGAAAATCATTGAAATAGAGCTTTCATATCCGAACACGATTCTGCAGGATATAGAGATGAGGACAAAGCTGCAGAGCACGGCTAATCAGCTCCTGAAGAATGCAAAGGCCTCAAAAGACGTAACGACGGCGGCTAACGCGTGCAAGCGTCTTATAGAGTCGTCGGACTATCTCCTGGGCGGAAGCCCGACGGCCTACGGCACTATTGTCGAGCGCACCGGCAACAGCGAGGGCTTTGCGATGGCATACAAGCTCCTGTGCTCGATTCTCGGAGTAAAATGCACGGTTGTCGAGGGATATTTGGGCGAAACAAGGCATTTCTGGAACATCATAGAGCTTGGCGGCGAGAGTTATCACGCCGACACCGCGCTCAGCGATTTCATGGGCATGTCCGCCGCCTTTCTAAAAACGGACGCCGAGCTTACCGCCATGGGTTACCGCTGGGACACGACCAGGTATAAGCCCTGCAACGGAACCCTGAAGTACGAAAATCTGGAAAGCTGAAAGCGATTTAAAATAATGTTTAACAAATATACAATTTCTGTTCACAAAATTCCTTAAAATGTAATTATAATAATAGACGGAGCCGGGAACTGGGCCGGGCTCGGATACGAAAGAGGCAGACACAAAGCGGTAAGGGCAGCTTGAAGGGCGCGGCAACAGCCGCGCCCCCCGACAAAAAAAAAATATTAAAACGCCGATGCAAGGGCATAGGCGTTTCGAGACTGTAAAAAAAGCCCTTTGGGCTTTTTTTACAAGGTGGTTGCATGACGGGCGCTCTGCCGCGCCCGTCATGAGAGATGTCATTTCCGACGTACACGCCGCCGGAAATGACAGATTTGACTTTTTTCCGCCATTCGTGGCGGAAATTCTGCGAAGCTTTTTTGCCGCAAACAAGTTTTTTGACAGTCTGAAACCGCCGATGCCCTTGCATCGGCGGTTCGTTTTCATTACTTCAGAAGACTTTCGACAAGCTCAAGCTGCTCGGGGGTGTTGACGCCAAGAAGCTCGGATCCCATATGGCGAAGGCAGACCCCTACTTTTCCCCCCTCGGTCTTGATTATCCCCGGAACGTCCGTCAGATAATACTCCCGCTGGGAGTTGTCGCAGCGGAGCTTTCCGAGCGCCCCGAGCAGCAGCGGCGCCTTAAACATGTATACCCCGCTGTTGAGCTCCCTTATTTTCCTCTCGTCCTCGCTGCAGTCCTTGTGCTCAACGAGTCTTAAAAATGCGCCGGAGGCGTCCCGTACAATTCTCCCATAGTCAAGAGGTTCGTCGCTTGTGCCGCTGAGTATAGTGCAGTCGTTTCCCTCCCTGACATGCGTATCGAAAAGCTCCAGAAACGTGGCCTTCTTTATAAGCGGCATGTCGCCGCAGCAGACCAGAACCGAGCCGTCAAAGTTCCCGAGCGCGGGAGCGGCGGCCATAACCGCGTGGCCGGTACCGAGCTGCTCCTTCTGCTCGGCAAAACCGTATCCGGTGAAGGCCGAGAGAACGGCCTCCTTCTTATAGCCCACAACGATGGTGATGTCCGGCTTGGAGATGAAATCTATCGCGGAAAGAACGTAAGATATGAGCGGCTTGCCGTTTGCAAGGCGCATTACCTTGGGAAGATCGCTTGTTTCCGAGTGAAGTCTGGTGCCTTTGCCTGCGGCAAGCACCACAGCTTTTATTTTGTCGTTCATTATCCCATATTCCTGTTCAAGTATGTATTCGTGGTTTCGCAAATCGTTTTTACTGCATAGTCGTTTAAGTAGATAAGACGCAGCGCTTCCCTGAAAAGCGTCAGGGAGCCGTCCGAAAAGGAGAGGTCCAGTCTGCCCTCCGCGTTTTCAAGCAAACGTCCGATTGCGCCCGAGTCGGCGAAGTAATTGTAGCCCATCACATTCATCTCTGAATCGTTCCATATTATAAGACCGCGGTTTTTTGCCGCCGTTTCCAGCTCCGGCGTCAATTTGCAGTCCAGAGAAACGATGATGCTCTTGACCATTGCGGCGTCGCGCAGGAGCGATGAAGCCTTGCCGTAATCATAGCTTAAATCCCCGGAGCATATTATGCCTATGCTGTGTCCCGAGCCCGCTATCCTCCTTATAAGGTCCGGGTTTTTCTGGATTTCGTCTGCTGTCACAAAGAAGCAGGCGCTGTAATCGTAATATGACAACAAATCCAGCATGCGTTCCGTATCTCCGCCTATTCCGCGGACGCTAAGATGGACATAGGCGTACTTGCTGACCGCAGGGCTGGACTCCGGAACCGAAGGCGAAGGAAAATAAGGACTCAGAGACGGAACCGAGGGCGAAGCCGGTGACGAGCGCGAAGAAAGGTACTGATTCAGCATGGACTGCATCTTCAGCGCCGAGAGCCTTGCGAAATCGTCGTCCGAGATAACGGAGGCCGAGCTTCTTATCCTCAGAAACATCGCTATGCTGTTGGAGTATGCGGAGAACTTAAATCCGAAAAACTGGCATACATTTATTGCCGGCACATAAACGCCGGAGTTGTAATAAATGGCCTGAAAACCGTAGCTTCGCCCCCTGTTGTCGTATGTATTGCCGCTGCCGAGCTCAAAGCTTATGGATCTGTCGTCGGAGTAGATGGCGGCTGTCCGCTTTTCGCGGTCATAGGTAGCATATGTCGAGAGGGTGTACTGGCTGAATACGGAAATGGGCACATAGTACACATCGCCTATCTTCACGGGCATGGTTTCGTCGTTCAAATCCAGCGGGCGGTCGTTCACAACGGTAAAATAAATGTCGGTCCCGGCCGCAGCCCATTTAAGGGGCAGAACCGCCGCGACACAAAACACAATAATAAGCAAAAAAGCAGCTCTTTTCATGGCACACCCCTTTCGCCCGCGAGTTTCCTCTGCCGCTCCGCAAAAAATATATTAGCATAAAAAGCTTAAAGCCGCAAGCGGGGGCATGGAGCATGTTTTTGTTTATAATTGCATAATGAATCGTAAATAATTACAAATTTTTATTATTATTGAAAATTGAATTAATTAAATTATTGTGTTATACTTTAGCTGTAATAAATTTGGGCGTTTTATTGTCTTAAAGCATCGTATGCTAAATATTATTCAATATTAAGCGGTATGAGACGGCTGGCTTTCCGATCCGAGGCGGTTTCATGCTCGTTTTATTTATCTGAGGGGATATCCGAATGAACGAAGGTCAAAGCGGCAAGGTGCTGAACAAAACATTTGTATGCTGCATGATGTGTCAGGCCTGCCACGGAATGGCCGCCTTCATGGCAAACCCCCTGATATCATCATACGCTGCGTACATGGGGGCGGGAGCGAAGCTGGTGGGGCTCCTCACGGGGCTTTATCTCGGAGTATCCGTGCTTATGAGGCCTTTTGCGGGACCTGCGGTAGTACGGATGGATAAAAAGAAGCTGCTTGTGGTTACATATACCATCGGAGCTGTCGTAAACTTCTGCTACGGCGCCTTCAGCAACATGACCGTCTTTGTGCTGGCCAGGGCCTTTCACGGACTGCAGTATTCGCTGATGGGCACCCTGCTTATCACAATCGCGGGCGACAGCCTGCCCAAGGATAAAATGGGCTCCGGACTTGGTCTGTTCGGCATCAGCACCGCGATATCCGGGGCGGTGGGCCCGTCTCTCGGACTTGCGCTGAGATCCTGGGGAACCTCGGCTTTCGGGACGCTGGGAGGGTACAAGGTCATGTTCTTTGCCGCCTCCGCTCTTGTCTGCTGCGCGCTGGTGCCCTGCTCGATGATAAAAGTCAAAAAACGCTCAAGAGAAGAGCTTATGGGAACGGGACCCTGGTATAAGAACATCATCGCTCTGCCCGCTCTTCCGGCGGCCGTATGCAACATGTTTTTTGCGATGGCATTCGCCCTTTACAGCGCCTACATGGTTCCGTACGCCGAAGAAAAGGGCTTTGCCGGTGTGACGCTGTATTTTACCTTCTATGCATTTATAATGCTCGTATCCCGTCCGCTGGCGGGAAGGCTTACCGACAGATACGGTCCCGCGGCGGTTATATACCCGAGCTCTGCGTTTTTCATCATCTCTTTTTTAATGCTCTGGGGAGCCAGGAACGTATACACCGTATACGCGACCGCATTTTTCTCCGCTCTCGGATACGGCGCCGCGTATCCTGCTCTTCAGACAAACAGCTTGAAGTCAGTGCCGCCGATAAAGCGCGGCGTTGCAAGCAACACCAGCTATTTCGGCATCGATCTGGGCGGATTTCTGGGTCCGACATACGGAGGGTTTATAATATCGGCCTTCCTTAAGACCGGAAAGGCGTATTCAACGATGTATCTTTTCGGAATAGTCCCGGTGCTTCTTGCAGTGCTCACTTATACGCTTACCAGGAAGTACATGAGCAGGGTCATGGTTATGGCGGCCGCTGCCGAAAGTTAAGTTATAACATTTTAAGGAAAGTGAAATCATATGGAAAGAAGCGAATCTATGCCGATAAACGTGACTCGTGAGGAAGAAAATAAGGAAAACAGCGTTCCGACTATCTGGAACCGGACTTTTGTCTGCGTCATGATAAGCCAGGTCTGCCTCGCCATGTCACAAGCTATAACAAGTCCGCTCGTTTCGTCGTATGCGGCGTTTCTCGGAGCGGGGGCCGTGCTTATCGGAGTCCTGACCGGACTTTATTTCGGAGTGGCGGTTGCAATGCGTCCCGTGGCGGGCCCCGCAGTGGTTTTTCTTGACAAGAAGATGCTGCTGATTTCCGCCAATGTACTGGGCATTCTGGTAAATTTCTTTTACGGGACGTTCAACAGCATCCCTCTTTTTGTAGTCGCAAGAGTGCTGCACGGGATACAGTTCAGCATTATCGGCTCTCTTGTCGTGACGATAGCCGGAGACAGCCTTCCAAAGGAAAAGCTGGGCTCCGGGCTGGGCATCTTCGGCGTAAGCACCGCCGTGCCGACGGCCATCGGAGCGACAGTCGGTCTGGCGATAAGAACATGGGGTAACTCCAGGTTCGGCATGGTCGGCGGATATAAAGCGATATTTTACGCCGCGACGATTTTTATGGTATTCTCACTTATTCCGAGCTTTTTTGTGGAGCCCGTGAAGCGTTCGAAGGAGGAGCTCGCAGCGGGGGGGCCTTGGTATAAAAGCATTATCGCGCTGCCGGCGGTTCCGCCCTCGATCTGCAATATGCTGCTGGCAATGTCCTCGGCGCTTTTCAGCGCGTATCTTGTTCCTTATGCGGCCGAAAAGGGTTTTTCCGGTATTTCCCTGTTTTTCACATTCTACGCAGCGGCAATGATCATTTCCAGACCGCTTTTCGGAAAGCTGGTCGACAGGCACGGCGGAACCGTTGTATTTTTGCCCTGCATTGTCTTTCTCATGATTACATTCGTGTTCCTGTGGCTTGCCAAGAGCATTACGCTGGTCTATGTTGGAGCGTTTGTAGCGGGCATAGGCTACGGCGGCGCTTTTCCGGCGATTCAGGCCTGCTGTCTGCAGACGATGCCCCCGCTGAAGCGCGGTGTCGCAAGCAACACCAACTTTTTGGGCGTAGATCTGGGAATGTTCATGGGACCATCTCTCGCCGGCGTTGTTATTTCGTCCTACATGGGCAGCGGCAAGGCCTATTCGATAATGTACCTGTTTGCGATTATACCGCTGGCGCTCTCGCTTATACTGCTTCTGGCGTTCAAAAAATACATAGACCGGAGGATACGGGAAGTATCGGAAATGGACTGACATCGGTGCCTTTGACATGCGCGGCGTTTTCGCCGCGCATCAGACTGTCAAAAAAGCCGTTTGGGCTTTTTTGACAAGGTGGCGTAATGACGGCCGCTCTGCCGCGCCCGTCATGAGAGGTGTCATTTCCGACGTACACGCCGCCGGAAATGACAGATTTGATTTTTTCCGCCATTCGCGGCGGAAATTCTGCGAAGCTTTCTTGCTTTAAACAAGTTTTTCGACACGCTCACATGCGCGGCGGTTTCGCCGCGCATGTTTTTTTGCGCCCCGGAAGGCGCTTTTGCAGAAAAACGGCCGGGTCGGCTATTTTTTTGTGGGTATTCCTTTCAAATCGTGCCGGGGGCAGGCAAATCGATGTGGCAACGCGTTCTTTTGTGAATATAGTAGTTGTAGAGGTGATGGCGTTGGATACAAGAGAGCTGTTTGCAAGGCTTATAAAATGCGAAGCCGGCGGCGAGGGAATAGACGGAATGAGAGCCGTAGCGACCGTGGTGATGAACAGGGTCCACGTTCCCAACGGCGAGTATCAGAGGGTGAATCAGGGCAGCCTCAGGAGGGTAATAGAGCAGCCCTACCAGTTCACCTGCATGATGACCACCGTTTACGGAGAACCGAACCCGCAGAACGTATGGACGGCCACGCCGGACGATGTGCATTACGAGGTCGCGGATTGGGCGATACAAAACGGGGTCTTTTCGGGAGTTGGGTCCCAGGCGCTTTGGTACATGAATCCGTTCAATCCGAACTGCCCGGGCCTTTTCCCGTATAACGGCACCGGCTACTGGCTTACAAGGATAAATCAGCATTGCTTCTACAATCCCACGGCGGCTTATGCTCAGACATAATTTTTTATGAGGTGATAACATGCCTATCAACTGGACAGACAACAAGGTTTTGAACTCAAACCCGCAGCAGAGGACTACTTATAGTACGAAAGCGCCTATGCAGCCGGCCCCTCAGATGGAAAACATGCAGATGAGCCAAAAAATGAGCATTCAGGGAGATATGATGAACCCAAGGGATATGACAAGCGAGCGAATGATGAGCGGCGACGCCATGGGCGACATGATGTTCCAGCAGGGCCCGCCTCCGGTCATGGACCCGCATTATCTGGCGGGATATCTTGCAGCCAACATCGGAAAGAACGTCAGGGCTGAGTTCGCGCTTCCCGGAGGCTTTTTTATCGACAAAGCCGGGATACTCAGGGAAGTGGGGGTCAATTACTTCGTTTTGGAGGATTATATCTCACATGCGCGCATCGTATGCGACCTCTATTCCGTAAAATTCCTGACCGTGCTTTGAGAAAAGGTATTAGCTGCATATCACGGAATCGCAAATTCAGAATTCCCCGCTTTGTACGGGGAATTTTGCTTTTGATATGGAAAAGCCCTTTCTTTTATGGGATAATGCCGTTGACAGAATTTTTGCAGCAGGAAAGGTGATGCTGGATGAAAAACATCTGCTTCGTTGTGGGCGCGGGAGAATTTTCCGAAAGCGGCTTAGGGATAAGTCCGGGCGATATTGTCATAGCCGCGGACGGCGGTTATGAGCACCTGAAAAGGATAGGTCTGGAGGCTGACATCGTTCTCGGCGATTTCGACTCCTCGGAAGCTCCACGGCACCCGAATGTGATCAGGCATCCGGCTATGAAGGACGATACGGACATGATGCTCGCCGTCAAAACCGGTCTCGAGATGGGCTATAAAAATTTTATTCTGCTCGGCGGGCTAGGCGGAAGGCTCGACCATACGTTCTCAAACATCCAGGCGCTTGTTTATCTCTCAAGGCGCGGCGCGAGAGCCTGTCTGGCCGGCGGGGACCTGGCGATAACCGCCGTCACGGATTCGGCGCTCAAATTCACCGGCTCTGAGCAAGGCCTGGTGTCAGTTTTCTGCAGCGGTGACAATGCGGAGGGCGTCAGCCTGAATGGACTCAAATATCCTCTTTCCGACGCCGTGCTTGCGGGCGACATGCCGATCGGGGTCAGCAACGAATTTACCGGCGAAGCGGCGGAGATAAGCGTCCGGAAAGGCACCCTGGTAATTTTCTGGAACGACTGTCTTGAAAAAATAATAAACATGTGGTAATATAGCGGAAAGTGAAAAATCAAAAGAACAGGGGAGCTTTAACCGGCTGAGAGGAAGCGACGGCTTCGACCCTAGAACCTGATTTGGGTAATGCCAACGGAGGTAGTTTTTGACGCGTATATTTTTGCGCGGGACAGCCTTCAGGCGTCCCGCGCTTATTTTTTATTCGAAGGAGCAATTGCTGTGGAAAAAAACAAAACATCTAATTTTGCAAACGGGCTAATCTGGTTCGGGGCGGCGGTTTCAATCGCCGAAATACTGACCGGAACGCTTTTCGCGCCTCTGGGTTTCGGCAGGGGGATGCTCGCGGTAGTAGTGGGTCACGCGATAGGCTGCGCTCTGTTTTTCTTTGCGGGACTTATCGGCGCAAGGAGCGGGAAAAGCGCTATGGAGACGGTCAAAATATCCTTCGGGCAAAAGGGCTCCGTAATTTTCTCCGCGCTTAATATTCTGCAGCTCGTAGGCTGGACAGCGGTAATGGTGCTTACGGGCGCTCTGGGGGCCGACTCCGTGTGGAGGCTCGGCGTCCCTTTCTGGAGCGCCGCGATAGGCGTGCTGATAATCGTCTGGATAGCGGCGGGCGTAAAGACTCTGAACCGCCTGAACATGGCGGCGATGGCGGCTCTTTTCGTGCTGACGGTCATTCTCAGCTTTATAGTATTCAAGGTTCGGAGCGCTCCGGTTTCAAGCGAGGGCATGAGCTTCGGCCTCGCCGTAGAGCTCTCCGTCGCGATGCCGCTTTCGTGGCTGCCCCTCGTTTCGGACTACACGCGGAACGCGAAGAAGCCGTTTTCAGCGACGCTGACAAGCGCGGCGACATACTTTTTCGCAAGCTGCTGGATGTACGCCATAGGACTTGCGGCCGCAATATTCACCGGGGAGAGCGACATCGCCAAAATCCTCATGAATGCGGGCCTCGGCGTCGGGGCGATAATAACCGTAGTGTTTTCCACTGTTACGACAACCTTTCTCGACGCCTATTCGGCGGGTGTAAGCTCCGAGTCCATATCAAAAAAGCTGAAGGAAAAGCCGATGGCCATAATCGTCTGCGTCGTCGGGGTAATACTTGCCGTTTTCACGCCCATCACTCAGTACGAAAACTTCCTTTACCTTATCGGCTCGGTGTTTGCACCGATGACAGCGATACTGCTGACAGATTACTTCATAATCAAGAAGGACTCGTCGGAAAAGAGCTTCAACTGGGCGAATCTCGTCCTTTGGGCGGCTGGTTTTGCGCTATACAGACTGATAATTAATCTTGACACGCCTGTCGGGGTAACGGCTCCCGTCATGGTTATAACTGCGCTCGCGGGAATAATAATTGACAAGATATGGGGAGTGAAGAAAAATGCTTGCTGAAATGCTTGAAAACCTGAAAAAGAAAGCTCCGCTTGTGCACAGCATAACGAACTACGTCACGGTAAACGACTGCGCCAATATAATCCTCGCCTTCGGCGCGTCTCCGATTATGGCGGACGACGAGGCCGAGGTGGAGGAAATAACGTCCGTGTGCGGCGCTCTCAACATCAACATCGGCACGCTGAACCGGAGAACAATACCTTCGATGTTCCTGGCGGGAAAGAAGGCGAACGCGCTGTCGCGGCCCGTCGTGCTGGATCCGGTGGGCGCGGGAGCGTCAAGGCTCCGTACGGACACTGCGCTTAGGCTGGCGGCGGAACTGAAGCTTGCGGCAATAAGGGGAAATATATCGGAAATCAAGGCGCTCGCGCTGGGAGGCGGCACGACCAAAGGGGTGGACGCGGATGTCGCTGATGCCGTCACGGAAGATTCTCTCGCCGCTGCGGCGGACTTTGCAAGGAGATTTTCGGAAAAGACTGGGGCTGTCATAGCGATAACCGGCGCTATTGATATTGTCGCCGGTTCGAAAAAGGTGTATATTATACGAAACGGGCATCCGGCCATGTCAAAAGTGACGGGAACGGGCTGCATGCTCAGCGCGATGACGGCGGCCTGCCTCGCGGCGAACCCCGACAGACCGCTTGAAGCCGCGGCGGCGGCTGTCGCCGCCATGGGGCTGTGCGGAGAAACGGCCTACTCGAGGCTCGAAGATGGAGAAGGCAACTCTGCGTACAGGAGCCGGATAATCGATGCGGTATACAATCTGACTCCGGAAATGCTTGAAAGTGGTGCGAGATATGAAATCATGTAGGCGCGAGCTGCTGCTTTACGCGGTAACCGACCGCTCATGGCTCGGAGAAAAGACGCTTTGCGAGCAGGTCGGGGAGGCTCTCCTCGGCGGCGCGACGATGATACAGCTTCGGGAAAAGGACATGGACGATGAGAGCTTTCTCAGGGAGGCATTTGAGATAAAGGCGCTATGCCGAAAGCACAACGTCCCGTTCATAATCAACGACAACGTTGAAGTGGCCATAAAATGCGGCGCGGACGGCGTGCACGTCGGGCAGAGCGATATGGAGGCCGGGCTTGTCAGGGATAAAATAGGGGCTGATATGATACTGGGGGTTTCCGCCCATACTCTGGAGCAGGCGCTTGCCGCCGAAAGCAGGGGAGCGGACTACCTCGGAGTAGGCGCGGTTTTCTCAACCTCGACGAAGAACGACGCGAGCGCCGTGTCTTACGATACGCTTAAAGAGATTTGCAAGGCAGTTAAAATACCGGTGGTTGCGATAGGAGGCATCAGCCGTGAAAACGTGCTGACGCTTTCAGGCTCCGGAATCGCGGGAATTGCGGTTGTTTCCGCAATATTTGCGGGCGGCGATATAAGAAAAGCGGCGGAAGAAATGCTGAAGCTCGCGGAAAGAACGGTGAATTGTGAGGATAAAGGGAGCAATATTTGATCTTGACGGAACTCTGCTGGACTCAATGTCCGTGTGGGAGACTGCCGGCGCCAGATATCTGGAAAGCCTGGGAAGGAAGCCGAGGCCCGGTCTGCGGGACGCGATTATTTCACTCAGCCTCATGCAGGCCGCGGACTATTTCAGACGCGAGTACGGAGTGACGGAGTCCGTTTCCGAGATCATGGACGGCATAGACAGCGCGGTTGAGGATTTCTACCGAAATGAAGTCGGGCCGAAGGAGGGCGTGATCGGATTTCTCGAAAGCCTTCGCTCGCACGGAGTAAAAATGTGCGTCGCGACGGCCACGAACAGGCGTCTTGTGGAGGCGGGGCTTAAAAGAAACGGGATGCTGGATTATTTCGGCGCGATCATAACCTGCACCGAGGTAGGAGCGGGAAAGGACAGCCCCAGGGTTTTCAACACGGCGCTTGAATTCCTCGGTACAAAAAAAGAGGAGACTTTTATTTTCGAAGACGCGCTGTATGCGATAAAAACGGGAAAGGAAGCCGGATTCACGGTGGTCGCCGTGAGCGACGAGAGCGCGCTTAAGCAGCGCGACGAGATAGTCCGCCTTTCAGATATGTTCGTCAGCTCCTTTTCCGCACTGGAGGCTTTTTTATGATGAAAAAGGTTCTTACCATAGCCGGTTCGGATTCGAGCGGGGGAGCGGGCATACAGGCCGATATAAAGACCATTACCGCGCATAAAATGTATGCAATGAGCGCGGTTACCGCGCTTACGGCCCAGAACACGACGGGAGTTTACGGCATTTTCGAGGCCTCCCCGGAATTTGTGGCGCAGCAGATAGACTGTATTTTTGAGGATATCCGCCCCGACGCCGTAAAAATAGGCATGGTTTCAAGCCCCGGCATAATAAACGCGATAGCCGGCAGGCTGATTAAGTACGCGGCCGAGAATATAGTTGTGGACCCCGTGATGATAGCGACAAGCGGCGGACGTCTTTTGTCGGAGGCGGCCATGGAGGCTCTCGTCACGAGGCTTTTGCCGCTGGGAACCGTGATAACGCCGAACATTCCGGAGGCGGAAGCCCTCTGCGGCATGAAAATAGAGAGCCGCGACGATATGGTAAGGGCGGCTGAAAAAATATCCGCCCTCGTTTCGGGCGGAGTCATGATAAAGGGCGGACATCTGCCAGATTCCGCCGACGACCTCCTGTATATGAAGGGCGCGCTTCGCTGGTATCCCTGCGAAAGGGTGGATAACCCGAATACGCACGGAACCGGATGTACGCTATCCTCGGCGATAGCCTGCAATCTCGCGGCGGGGCGCAGTCTGGAGGAAAGCGTCGAGGGCGCCAAAGCTTACGTCACCGGGGCGCTGAAGGCAGGGCTCAACCTCGGAAGGGGAAGCGGGCCGCTTGACCATATGTACAATATAGAGCCTATATTTTAATGCGGCGGAAATAAAAAGTCAGGCTGTGATTGACCTTTTAAGCAATCACAGCCTGATTTTCTTCAGTCGGATTTTCCGAAATGGAAGCTGAAGGCAGTTCTTTCGCCCTGTCTGCTTTCCACGGAAACAGCTACGCCGTGGCGCTCGGCTATCTGCTTTGCGATGGCAAGCCCCAGTCCAGAGCCGCTTTTGTTTTCCTCCGACTTTGTCTTGTAGAACCTGTCGAAGATGTACGGCAGATCGCCCTCCGGGATGCCGACGCCGCGGTCTGTTACGGACACGGTGCCGTTTTCGAGCGAAACGGTGATTTTGGAGCCTCGCGGCGAAAACTTCACGGCGTTGTCGAGTATTATAAGGAACATCTGTCTCAAACGTCCGTAATCTCCCTTTACCACGAATACCTGTACGTCCTGCTTCTCTTCAATCTGAATATCCTTTTTTGCGGCGAGCCTTCCGGCGCTGCGGACAGCGTCGTCGATTACTTCGCAGAGGTTTATTTCAGAGGTTTCAATTTTGAAGTCGGTGTTCTGAAGCCTGGAGAGATCCAGAAGGTCGTTTATAAGCCTCTGCAGGTAAAGAGTCTCGGCCAGCATCTGGCCGTGATAGCTTTTTACCTGCTCGGGATCGGTCACCACATCCTCGCACAAGGCCTCGAGCGAGCCGCGGAGGACGGTGACCGGAGTTTTCAGCTCGTGAGATATGTTTGCGACGAACTCGCGGCGCAGCTTTTCAAGCTTGTCGCTTTCGATGCGCGCCTCTTCGAGTCTGTCGCTCATCTTGTCGATGGCCTCGGCCAGCTCACCGATTTCGTCTTTTTGGTTTACGCCTGTTTTGGCCGAATAATCGCCGGAGGCTATGCGAACGGCGGTTTTTTTCATTATGCTCAGAGGCTTCGTAAAATTATAGGCGAGCGCCGCCGAAAGCAAAACCGAAAGCAACAACGCCGCAAAAAGGCTCAATAGGAGGATCTTGGTTCCCTGGTCCGTCACTTCCGAAATACCCTGCACGGGAGAGTGGAGCAGAACAGCTCCCGTGACGGCGCCTCCGCTTTTTATCGGCGTGCCTACCGTAAGGGTCGGCGCGTTCAACAGCGTGCTGAAGTCCTCGCTGAATGTCGTGCTGCCTTTGAAAACCTCCTGGACGACATTTTCAGCGTTTTTCGGCAGGTCGGAGTAAAGATACTGCCTGGAACCCATTTTTGAGGTGATGAGCTGGAGGTTCTGGTCCACTACCCACACGTTAGCGCCTGAAATTTCATTCATATATCGCATGAGCACGCCGTAGCCGATTTGCTCGCCGCCAGAGGCGCCTCCCAAAATCCCGCCGCCGTTTTTTCCCTTTCCGGATCCGGATTCGGCATGTACAACCGACAGCGTCGCTGCAATCGATTTTGCGCGTGTTTCCAGCTCGGTTTTCTTTGCGTTCATAGTATTGCTGCGGAAAAGCGCGATAAAAACGCCTCCTATGACGAGAGAAAATATTAAAAGCGCTGAAAGAAAAGCGAGCAGGAGCCTTAAGGCAATCTTATTTTTCATCGGATTTTACCTCGAATTTATATCCGACGCCCCAAATGGTTTTGATTTCCCAGCCCTCGTGGGGATATTCGTCCAGCTTTGCACGAAGCCTTTTGATATGTGAATCCACGGTTCTGTTGTCGCCGAAGTAATCGTAGCCCCAGAGGCTGTTCAGAAGGTTGTCCCGAGAAAAGACCTTGCTCTTGTTTGAAGCCAGCGTCCAGAGTATTTCCAGCTCCTTTTTCGTAAGGGCAACCTCGTGGCCGCCGACGGTCACGGTGTAATCCTCGAGATCGATGGTAAGATCCTGATAGGAAAGCAGCTTTTTCTTCTGACCGTCTGACTGAACCCGACGCAAAATTGCTCTGACCCTTGCCATTACCTCACCGGGCGAAAAGGGCTTAATAATGTAGTCGTCCGCCCCGATGTCAAGCCCCATAATCTTTTCAAAGTCCTCCCCGCGCGCTGTTATCATAATGACCGGCGTATTCGAAGTTTTTCGGATCTCGCGGCAGACCTCAAATCCGTCCATTTTAGGCATCATCACGTCGAGAAGCACGATATCGGGCTTAAAGCTCCTGAAAAGCTCGAGAGCCTCCTGACCGTCAAAAGCGGTTCTTGTGGTATGCCCCTCCTTTTTCGCATATTCCTCGAGTATCGAGGTTATCTGCCTGTTATCGTCGGCTATGAGAATCGAGGCCATAAAATCACTTCCTTCGATGGTATTATAAGCTGAAAATAAACCTGCTTTTGGCCGGCTGTAAAAGCGCGGGCGATTTCAGGCTTATTATAGCATATTTTAATTCCCCAATATGGCAAAAGTATGTTTTTTATGACATTAATTTTTTTATAAAAAAACATACTTTTGCCATTGTTGAGTGTCATATTGTAAGCACGGGACGAGGGAGAGGAACGGACCTGCGTCCCGGAAAAAATCAAAATTATGAAAAGGAGAGTTTAATATGACAAGTATGAAGAAGATTATTGCGGTTTGCGCAGCGGTACTCACAATAGGCACGGTTTCAACGGCGGCTCTCGCCGCAACCGACGCGGCGGGCCCGGCGCCGTCTGCCGGGCCTAACACCGAGGCTGTGTGCAGCTGCGGCGGAACCTGCGACAGAAGCGGGACGGAAAACGGCAGAATGTACGGAAGGCGCGCGGGTGCGCGCGACGGCTCCGGCAAAGTGAACTGGGCCCGCGGGGCTAACCGCGGAGCGAACTGCAGCGGAAGCTGTGACGGAAGCTGCGAGACCGCAACACAGGCCAAGTGAGCTCGCAAGTCAAAAAAGGACGAAAGGATAAGGCGTACGCCTTATCCTTTCGTCTTTTATAAGCGTTCAGACTTCGCAGGCGCCTTTTTCGCGGGCGGATTTGCCGCCCGATACCGTCAGCAGGAAAACGGCGATAACGATTAAAGGAAGGCCGCCTATCAGCCCGGTCATTGCCGGGCCCAGGAGGGTGTTGTAGCTTCCCTTTGTCAGGTAAAGGGGAAGTCCCGCTCCGGCGTTTACGGTGGAATGTATCATGGCGGCGGGTATGGCGCTTTTCAGCCTTATCGAGGCGTAGCCTTCGACGATCCCAAGAGCCGCGCAGAATACGACCATGGCGAGGATGCCGAGATAAGGAAAGCCGGGGTAATATCTTCCGTAATTATGACCCAGAGCGATAATGGGCGCATGCCAAAGCCCCCAGATCACGCCGGAAATCACGAGGGCCGGTCTGTCCGGGAAAATTAGGCGCAGACGCGGCAGCAGGTAGCCTCTCCAGCCCAGTTCCTCTCCCAGAGTGGGGACGATATTGATTATCGGACCAATGATTATAACCTGAAGAACCGACAAAAGAAGGAAGCCCGTCGCCGTGAGCCCTTTGCCCACTCCCATCGCGGCAAGACTTTTCAGGGTGGTGAGGTTATAGTCAAACTGACCGGGAAAAATCATAAAATACACGGCCGCGCTGAAAAGTATCAGAAGCGAGGGGGCGAAAAATACAAGCAGGTAAGCCTTGATATTCCCCTTGAAGTTGGGGCGGAGAAACATCCCGCCGAATCCTTCCCTGGTAATCAGCCTTGTAAGGATGCTGGCTGCGCTCGGCGCGAACATGGCGGCTATGAGCAGGGCGACGGATGCGGGCGACCCGTATCCGGCTCCGCTGCGGGGGATTGCCAAAAATAAGGCCCAGGCTATTATAAAGGCAATTAAACAAAAAATTATGATTCGCTTTTTAGCGGAAGCTTTGTCTGCGTTCATAGGTACTCCCTTCAATTATTTTCGCGCAGGTTGCCCTGCAGCCTGTCAAGCAGCATACCGAAACGGGGGTTGTCCGACAGCGCGGAAAAGGCCGGATTTTTTGAAACCGCGTCCGCCATGCTTCTTCTGATGGTATTTTCGCTTCTCGGGAAGTTCTCTCCGAGGTCGAGCTCCTCAAGCCACCTGTCAAGAAGGTTGAAATAAGAGTCGCCGTGGAGCTTTATGGGATATATGTTTCCGGTGACCGTTTCGGTGTAGAGCTCCAGAAATTCAAGCGCCTTTTCGGGCCTTTTCGTTGCAATAAAGCCCTGAGCCGCGACAAGAAGAAAGGAAGCGAATACTCCGGGATGGAGTTTTTTCATGTCAAAGGCTTCGGCGACGGCCAGCGCGCGCCTGAGCGTTTCATCAAACTTTGAGGGGTTTTCGGTATTTATGCTAAGATATGAGGACATAAAATTGATGAGTATCGTAATGTTTTGGAATATGCCGGCCTGCAGCACCTCTGCCGCCTCGTTCGTTCTGCCCGAAACGCGGTAAGCGGAGGCTATAAGCAGCTCGGGCGGCAGGGCGTCCGGAACCTTCTCGCCTAACAGCTTTAAGACTCCGCTCGAATCAAAGGAATAAAGCCTGCAAAGGGCTTCAAGGTAAACGGCTTTCCTGACTACATCCGCATCGTCGCTTTCCAGCCTCGCGCGGCGAAAAAGCCCCTCCGCTTCGAGAATTATTGCCTTTGCCTCGTCGGGGCCTCTGACAAGCTCTGTGTGGTTAAGCAGCAAAAGCCCCATTTGGAGAAGAAAAGGCCAACATGAATAATATTTTTTTATCAGTTCGCGGCATTTCGAAAGGACATCATCAAAAGGTCTGGAGGCAAATTCCGCCGAAAGGCTGACATAAAGCTTTCTGATTTTCTCCCTGGACAGCTGGGGCTTGTAGTCCATCAGCTCGTCTATGCTTATTCCGAAGTATGCCGCAAGCTGCGGCAGAATAGTGAGGTCAGGGTAGCTCTGGCCGGTTTCCCATTTAGATACGGAGGCCTTGGACACGCCGATGAAATCCGCGAGCTGCTCCTGAGTGACCCCTTTTTCGCGGCGCTTGCAAGCCAGGACTTTGGCAAGGTTTATGTCTTTCATTACTTCACCCTCTCAATTGTAGCGGCTGCGTATAAGCAAATCAATGGAACAGGAGTTGATTTGCGTTTTCAAAATCAACTTCCGAGACATTTCAGATCGCTTTCCGGCTAATATTTTCAATTATTATAATAAAATAATTAATCGTTAAAATATATCCAAATTTTTTCGACCGTGCTATAATTATTGCAGCGCCGTACAAGCGCATATTCACGTTCGCTTCGGCAGATAAGCTTTCGGCAAATCTAAATTGTAAGGAAACGGAGGTTATTTTAAGCATGAAACTTATGGTCGTCAACGGAGGGCCGAGAAAGAACTGGAACACGGGCATGCTCCTTAAAAACGCAATTGACGGGGCCGAAGCTCAGGGCGCCGAAACCAAGCTGGTGCATCTTTACGAGCTGAATTACAAGGGCTGCATAAGCTGCTTTTCCTGCAAGCTGAAAAACGGAAAAAGCTATGGACGCTGCGCTTTGAGCGACGACTTGTCCCCCGTACTGTCGGATATCGGAGAGTGCGACGCTCTGCTGCTCGGCTCCCCCATATATTTCGGGGACGTAACCGGAGAGCTGCGCTCGTTTCTTGAGCGGTTGCTCTTTCAGTATCTCGAATATAACAAGCAGCGCTCGAGCACTTTTAAGAAGAGAATCAGATGCGGCTTAATCTATACCATGAACGCGGGAGAGGATCAGGCCGAAATCTACAAAGAGCTGATTTTCTCAAGGATGGAAGGCGTTATGAAGAGGTTCCTCGGCGAAACGAGGTCAGTTTATGCGACGGAGACTCTTCAGTTTCAAGATTATTCGCTGTACGTCTCGGACGCTTTCGACCCCGAAGCCAGACTGAGGCGAAGGAGGGAAGAGTTCCCGAAGGACTGCGCAAAAGCCTTTGAGCTGGGCGAGTGGCTTGCCGGGAAACAGGGATAAAGCCGTATGGTTTTCATAAACGTCCGTAATAATTAAGCACTGTCCGCAAAAGGCAAAATAATTTTTTATAAAAAAACAGTTATATTTTACTATATTAATTTTTGAAACTCAAATATATTGATAGTAAATTAGCGATTAGACTGACGTTTCAATTTTGTTGCTTCTCTTATTATCCTCTTTTTATTATACTGCGTCTGAGGCCGGCGGTGAGCGCAAACCGCCGGCCTCAGACGTTTTGCCGGCGCGCTAAAGGTTTTTTCCGGCTGGTAAACAGTTCTCGGCACGGCCTGAATTATAAATCCGCTTATCCAAAGCCCGGGGCAGGAACGGCCAAAGAAAATAAACGCGCGCCCTAAAACCTTTCCTTGAAATATTTAGAAGAATATAATAAAATACATACGATACTTTTTATCGGCTTTGCCCGGAGCTTCAAAAGCGGAAAAACGAGGAGGATTCAAAATGGCAAAACTGCTGTTCCAGGGCCACGGAAGCTATCGGATAACATCGGATAGCGGGTATGTAATCTACATAGATCCCTTTGCGGGCGAGGGCTACGACGTGCCCGCCGACCTTATTCTAATTACTCACGAGCATTTTGACCACAACGATCTGTCAATAGTCAAAACAAAAAAGAGCACGCGCGTAATCCGCCCTTCTGAGGCTCTGATGGACGGGAAATACGCATGCTTTGAAGAGGGCGGAGTCAGAATCGAGGCGGTTGAGGCCTACAACAGGAACCATAAGAGGGAGGAGTGTGTAGGCTACATTCTCACGCTGGACGGGGTAACGCTTTACGCCTCGGGGGACACCTCGGAAACCGAGCAGATGAAAACCTTCAGAGCACGTTCTCTCGACTGGGCCCTGTTTCCGACCGACGGAAAGTTCAATATGGGTCCGGAGGAGGCCTCGCGCTGCGCCGAAATGATAGGGGCGAAGCACAATGTGCCCATACACATGATGCCGGGACAGATGTTTGATATGGGCATGGCGGAGCAGTTCAAGGCGGAAGGCAGAGTAATAATCAAGCCGGGCGAAACGGTAGAGCTTTGAAACGCGGGGCGGCGCAGCAGGCGCCGCCCCGTCAGACTGTCAAAAAAGCCCTTTGGGCTTTTTTGACAAGGGGGTTTAATGACGGCCGCTCTGCCGCGTCCTTCATGAGAGGTGTCATTTCCGACGTGCACGCCGCCGGAAATGACAGATTTGACTTTGTTTCCGCCATTCGTGGCGGAAATTCTGCGAAGCTTTTTTGCTGTAAACAAGTTTTTTGACAAGCTGGCGGGGCGGCGCAGCAGGCGCCGCCCCGTTTTAACCGAATTTTAATGTGAAATTAATGCTCAGTAAATTGAAGCGTCTTACAGATTGCTGTAAGCTTTGAGACATATTATGGCATAAATTTTATATGGTGGAGAACTTGCATGGAAAAACAGGGTGTAAACTTGCTTCTTAACGGCGCGATAGAAAGCTTCCTTAAGGACGCTCTCAGAGTCGTCGCCAAAAATCCTTCGATGAGCGGCTTTCTGCTCAGGGCGGCGGCTCACCAGAAAAAGGCGGAAAGACTCCGCTCCGACCTTGATAAAGAGGGCGTCAGGGTTCCGCCCTATATGATTATCAGCGTCACAAACAGCTGCAACCTCAGCTGCAAAGGCTGCTATTCAAGGGCGCAGCACCGGCGGGAGGGCGATGAAATGAGCTTTGAAAGGCTGAGGGCGCTTATAAGCGAAGCCGGAGAGCTCGGTGTTTCATTTATTTTTTTCGCCGGCGGCGAACCGCTGATGAGACCGGAGATTCTGGACGCGGCGGGGGATTTCCCGGAGATTATTTTCCCCCTTTTCACAAACGGCCTTCTCATTACGGATGACATAGCGGAGAAGTTCGCGAGGATAAAGAACGTCGTCCCTGTTCTGAGTATCGAGGGCCGCAAGGAAGAAACGGACGGGAGGCGCGGGGAAGGAGTGCATGACCGTGTGGGTGAAACGCTGGGAAAGCTCCGCGGCCGCGGGGTGTTCTACGGAGTGTCGTTCACGGTGACAAGCGAAAATTTCAAAACGCTGACAGACGAAGCCTACATAAGCGGGCTTGTCGAGTCGGGCTGCCGCCTGTTTTTCTTTGTGGAATACGTTCCTGTCAGGGAAAATACCGAAAACCTCGTAATATCGGACGGCCAGAGGAGCGAGCTTTCATTAAAGCTCGAGTCGTTCAGATCAAAATTTCCCGGTCTTTTCATAAGCTTTCCGGGCGACGAGGAGCAGTTCGGCGGCTGTCTTTCCGCCGGGAGGGGCTTTATACATATCAGCGCGGAAGGAAATCTCGAACCCTGCCCCTTCGCGCCATACTCGGATCAAAATCTGAAGGGAACCTCCCTTAAGGAGGCGCTCCGCTCGGAGCTGCTCGCGAGAATAAGGGAAAACGGAGCGGCGCTGTCCGAAACGCACGGCGGCTGCGCCCTCTGGGAAAAAAGGGAATGGGTGAAATCGCTTGTTAAATAACAGAAGGCGGATGCTTTGCTCTGAAGCATCCGCCTTCTTCTATCATTTTGCCTGATTAAGCGGCCTCACGGGACGCGCCTCGATGTAGCCCCTGTATCCAATGGGTGCAAGCTGGAATCTAGGCCCGTCCTCGTCGGCCCATTCATAGCCGTATAAAGACGGGTCGAAGCTTTTCATAAGGGCCCAGACGTCAGAAATGGCTTCCTCAAACTTTTCGTCATCGTAAGGGGGGCCCTGGAACACCATCATCTTGCAGGGAGGGAATTCCGTGAGCTCATAGCCGTCCGGCAAGGGCTTTGAATAGTCAAGCGGAAGCTCTATGCCCTGGACATACTCGGAGGTTCCGGCTTTTCTCATGCTTTTGGGAAGCCACATGCCTATGGGCTCGTAAAGCGCTTCCTTTACGCTTGTGAGCGTGCCCCAGACGTCGCAGCCGACCTCTCCGCAGTATTCCCAGTAGTCGCGGGCGGCAACGCCTCTTCTCAGCATTACCTTTCTCGAGGGTCTTTCCACTACCTGCACGAAGACGGCCTGAAGTTTTTTGTTCTCCAGCATGGCAATTTCTCCTTTATTATCAGTATGGCGCAGCTCAGTGGCGGGGCAGGGAATAAAAAGCTTTATCGGCGGCTTGCATTTCGAATAGTTTTTCGGGGACAGCCCGAACTGCTTTGAAAAAGCCTTTGTAAAGCCCTCGTGCGAGTCGAAAACGAAATCGAAAGCCACATCGATGATTTTAGGGCTGCCGTCTCTGAGAAGAAGAGCCGCCTTTGTAAGACGCAGCGCCCTTATATATTCAAAAACGGTCTTGCCGGTGAATTCCTTAAACAGCCGCTCGCAGTGCCACGGCGAATAGCCGGCGGCCTTCGAAAGCTCGGAAAGAGTCATCGGCTCCATGATGCGTTCCTCGATGTACTTTTGCATGTTTCTTACAGCCCGGATGTTTTCCCGCCTGTCCACTGATTTCACCACCATACCCAGAATAACCTGCCGTGAAAAGAAACTCTTGACCTGGATTGGCAAACTCCACGCAGAACAAAATGTGACTTTGTCACGCGCTTTATAAATAATTATAGCATTTTCAGGAAAGTAATGATATAATATATATATCATAATATTTTGGTATGAAATTACTTCATTACGAAAGGTTGGTAAACATGAACAAGGAGCAGCAGAAATTTTACATCTGCAAACATTGCGGGAACATTATCGGTCTTATCAACAATGCCGGTGTGCCGCTTGTATGCTGCGGCGAGGAAATGACAGAACTGGTTCCCAACACCGTAGACGCCTCTCATGAAAAGCACGTTCCGGTCATAAAGGCCGAGGGCGGGCGGGTAACCGTGGAAATAGGCTCCGTTCCCCATCCCATGCTTCAGGAGCACCACATAAGCTGGGTATATATCCAAACCGCAAGGGGCGGTCAGCGCAAGAACCTTGAGATAGGAGAAAAGCCCGCCGTGGAATTTTCCATCACGGAGGACGACAAGCTGCTCTCCGCCTTCGCTTACTGCAACCTTCACGGGCTTTGGAAGGCCGACGCATAGAGATAAGTGAGGGAATAATGGACAACAAAGCCTTGTATAAGATTTCCTACGGACTATACGTCGTGGGCAGCAGGATCGACGGCAAAAACGCCGGCTGCGTAGTGGATGCGTTCATCCAGGCGACAAGCTCTCCCGTGCCCACCGTCATTCTCTGCAGCATCCAGGCAAACGAGACAAACGCCGCCATAAAACAGACGGGCGAGTTCACCGTTTCCATTCAGCCGACCGACGTCGATCCGTTCATAATAGCAAATTTCGGTTTCCAATCCGGCAGGGACGCGGACAAGTGGGCCAACGTGCCGCACAAGATCGCAGACGGCCTGCCCGTCCTTGAGAAAGCCGCCGCCTTCCTGCGCTGCAAGGTCACCGATTTTAAGGAGCTCTCGACACATACGGCGTTTTTCTGCGAGGTTGTCGACGCCTGGCAGGGCGAGGGAGAGCCGCTTATTTACGGGGACTACCAGAAAGGCATGAAAACTGCGGCTCAGGAGGCCTTCAAATCCTATAAGGAGAGCGGAAAGGTTCCCGTAAAAGCTGAAAAATGGGTTTGCAGCGTGTGCGGATATGTATACGACGGCGAAATACCTTTTGAACAGCTTCCCGAAGACTACAAATGCCCGATTTGCGGGCAGCCGAAAAGCGTGTTTGAAAAGCAATAGAACGGAAACATTGCCGTCCCGACCGGAGCGTCGGGACGGCTTCAGACTGTCAAAAAAGCCCAAAGGGCTTTTTTGACAAG
>JAJUGN010000021.1 GCA_029265975.1 Clostridiales bacterium | reverse complement strand
GGGATACGCAACTGCATCAAGATATTCAATATGGCTCAGGAAATGGCTCAGAAATTAGGGGAGCCCCTTTCTGTTGGGCACCTTGAAACGGCTCACGACCTCCGAAACGGCAACCAATGAAAAGGGGCTTGTGGCAGTCTCGACCACTGCCATGCCCATTATACCGTGTTTCTAAAGAATTGGCAATAAAGAAAGGAGCGGGTGATTTTGGGAACTAAATCTATGAAACCAATCACGCAGCCGCAGCTTCGCAAGATATATGCCGAAGCGCGGGAAGCAGGTTTCAGCAACGACGATTTGCATGACATCCTTTACAGAGTAAACGGCAAAGAAAGCTTAAAGGATTTATTGATGTCGGAAGCTGCCATATTAATTGACGCACTCGTAAAGTTTAATAGTGGTGACGATGATCGGCCCGGCATGATGACCGACAAGCAAAAGTGGTTACTAACTGATTACCAGTGCAAGCTCGGATGGACAGACGCGCAGATGCGCGGGTTCATCAAGAAGTACGCTCATGTTGACTTCATGCAGTGGCTTACTAAAGAGGGAGCTTCAAAGATTATTGAGGCTGTTAAGAACATCTATACAAAACAAATGAAAGTGGAGGTATCAGGAAATGTTAAGTAAAACAGTAATAGATTCTATGCGGGATGATTTTAATGAAAAGTTTGGCCGCCTCAGCGAGCGCAGCCTTTACCTCAAGGAAGCTATAGCAGAAATCAGAGGGCATATAGACGGCTTCAAAGACATCACAGAAGACCAGAAAAACACCTTTTCGGATGACCTCTATGCAGTCATTAGTTCCGCATCAATACTTGGCTACTACATAGGCTTGCAGGAAGGGGCCAGCATAATACAGGCATTATCTTCTGCCGACCTCCCCGAAAAGATGCTGGACGCTTTTGGAGAGTTGAACCATTACGGCGGGCAACCGCTGTAAGATAGAATATATCTCGGTAATACTTATAATCCCCCGTTAGCACGCGTGCTAACGGGGGTATTTCTGTTTCTAAAGGTAATTCTATTCCTTGGATATAAAAACGCCGTGTAGAGGCCGTAAAGAGCTCCTACGGAATATGTTACTTTTCCCTGAGAGCATCTTCCAAAATGCTCTTAATTTCTTCCTCGTCCTCTTTACTGATTCCCAAGAACGGACGGGCGGGAATATTCACCTTTACCTTGTCTTTAGTCACCCAGTGACCACCGACATTAAAGCGTAAACCCTTGCTTGATTTGGCGCGTATTGTCCTTTTGGCTCCAAACTGATGTGTAGCGGCATATTTAACATTCGTTCCGACAGCCGCGCCGGACTTATCCGCTTTTGACCTGATGGAGTTCCGAAGCTGTGCGGTCTGGACTAAGGTCTTGCCGCCCTCCGAAGCTGCTCGAATAGAAGTCTGCCATCTTTTGCCCGCGGGATCTTTGCTCTCCTTGAAACGGTCAAGGGTACTTGTACGGAAACCCTCGGCAATAGCTGAGTTAATGCCTTTAACATCTATGTTTTGGAGTTTCTTAAGCTTATTCATTAGACGTTTTGTATCACCCTCAAGCCTGATGCTATAACCCATAATAGCCTCCCGATTTCAAATCACGCTTTGCCGCCGTAACGCTTCACGTCTTCGGCAGACAGTCCCATGAGCTCGTGGGCTCTGGAACGTGGAGCCGATTCCTTTAGAGGCAGCGATTCATAGGTAATTTCACCTAATGGAACCACTTGCGGCGCGGTCTTAAGCCAGAAGATGAATTCCTCTGCGTCATTCATAGCACTGCGGAAGGCCCAATCCCGTTGATAGGGAGCAATCTTTCCTTCCTTGAGGGCCAATTCAACAGCTTCTTCTACTTTTGCTTTGTACGCATCAAATTCCATTGCGTCCACCTTGAGTTTAAGCGCAGTCTGACTGTTTATCAATTCCGCTACGGCCTGATAGATTTCTTCCAGCGACGCCGACGTAGGGAGCCGCAATAGCTCCGCGAGCATTTCCAATGTCGCACCGCCTTCCGGGGCTGGGATGGTTTCTTTAGACGCTGTATCCTCTTTCGGGGGTATGGGCTGCTCTTTGTTAACAATAGGCGTCATGGCGTCAATGGCGGGCTTATTGGTTAGGGCAACAGAATGCAGTTTAATTGCTTTACGGTCACCTTTGCGGGCCATAATGACCGGGCTGCAATACTTGTATTCCCGATTCCGTAAATACTCGGCACCTCGCTCTGTCCAGTCTGTGAGCGCATAAATGCCGTCACCCTTTAAAATGATGTCCTTAATCCATCCAGCAGCGGGAGCCTGGACATCATGAAGCGTCTGATGTTCGTAGTCTACTGGGATTTGAAGGCCGCGCTCCTTGAAGTCCTGTCGGATGCTGGAATAAGATTCATTGTCAACAAGGAAATCACCTTTCTGACTGTGGACTAATCCAAGCGGAAGAACTTTAAACTGCTTTGGAACACCGCCTTCCACGGCGACAGAATTTTCAATCATAAAAAGATTATCCATACCGCACCTCCATTATGAATTGGTTGGCGCATCCGCTTCACCAGTCGAACCGAAAGCGAGTTGCCATAGACCGTATCCGGCATTACAACGCATATCCACGCCATAAACAAATTCCTTTTGCCAGAACACGTTATCGTCATTCGGGCTGTCTTTAGCGACAAGCTGAGGCTTGCGTCGATTCTGGAAGATGAACGGCTTGACAGGCCGCTTTGTGCAGAGCAGGAACCATTGTTCAGGGTTTGCAGACAACTCGGGGACAACCAGCAGATCGGCGGTTCCCTTGTAAATATTGACTTCCTGATGAATTTCGTCGGCCATAACAATAGTGCGGGCTATGGCTTCCTTCTGAGGCGCGACAACCAGCAGGTCGGGGACGATGTTCAGAACTTCGCCCTCGTCGTTTAACAGTGTCATTATCTGTGTGCGGGCTGCTCCGTATGTATCCGGAGTGAGCTTATACGTTCCTTTGTTGCTCTGAGCCGCAACCTTCTTTCCCTCATAGCCGGGCGTGTGGCTGTCACTGATGAAGGGCTTACCATCAAAACACTTTTCGGTGAACGCCTTTGGAAACAATCCGAACACCAGCTTGTCAGGATGCCGTGCCGCGCTGTACGCGAGGTCTTGAAACATAGGTTTGAAAACGCCGATACGGTCATCTTCAATGTCATTACGCGGAACTGATACTGTTAACTCAAAATCACGGTTTTGAATGGTGTAGCCATAGGCCGCGAGGTTTTTAACCTGTCTGTCTCCAATCCATTCCCGCATACTCGGCACAGAGCCGAGCCATGCATAAGTTTCATCCCTTGTTTCGGATGGTACTTCCATAGCCACGCGTGAATACTGCGGCTGCATTTCCTGAAAAGCCTTATTAAACACCGTGTTAAAGCTCTGGAAGGTTTCGCGAATAGTCGTTTGATTGATAATCATATTACATCCTCCTGATTCTCTTACTCGGATACGAAACTATCCGTATCTCTGTTAATAATTTGTTGAACCCACCGCTGACTGACATCGTACTTTCTGGACAATTCCGCTGTATTGTATCCATTGTATTCCTCACGGATTTTAATATCGCGGAGATGACGCAGAAGCCTTTCCTTTCGCGGCAAATAGAACGTTGAGCCGCCGATCAGCATTGATAGCTTCAAAAGGTTATCTGTACCGATTTGCTCGGCGATTTCCCGGCATAGTCCGTCAGGCAGCATAGAAGGGGTGAGTTCGCTCGTCCATGTTTCTATCATGGCAAACACCGCCTTCCTGCAATCTTATTGCAACTACATAGTACCGCCACTTCTAAAAAGTTTCTATGTGTAGCACTTCTATGATTTATTTCCGAGTGATTGTTCCATGGGATAACGATACAATGAGGGAAAAGGAGGTATCTATATGCGAATATTTCAAATTGACCGTTTAAATTGTAAACGGGAACTTGTCATGATGATTATTAAGGGAAGCACTCTTAAGGAAATGGTTGAGTTTGCCACTGAGCGTAATGAACAATGTTCTAAATCGGCTCTTGACCGTTATATCAAGCACAAATTTATCGAGGGACGAATTCATGAGGACGGCTCCGTCGAGATAAAAGAAAAAGAAGGACATCAGGTCAGAGTGACCAAATATCCTTCTGAAACAAGCGGTCGCGCACAGCCAGAAATTCACTTGCTGAATTCAACGGCTGGTTTCTGATTCGGAGATATCCCATTGCATCCCACCCGAATTTTGGTTTATCCCAACGTAACCCAATGTATCCCGGCGTATCTCAGTTATTTACGGTTTGCATGTAGCATATTCACGATTTACACGTAGTATTACACTAATTTTAACATAGCGGCATCTGTTTTTCAACCGCCTTTTGTAATCAGCGGGGAGTCGCGCTCATAACAACACGCCCCTAACGCTCACCGAGCGGTAACCTTGAAGCTTGTTTTACTGGTCGCCTCGGTTTTCCCGTCGCGTGTTGCGGTCATGACGACCTCATAGTTTCCATGCGGCAAGCCGGGTTCTGCCGGGAGTTTTGAGGCGACATATCGGTTTTTAACATCCTCGCTCAGAGTGACGGAATTTTCCGAAACCTTGGCTCCGTTGTAATACCATATAAAGTCAAATCTGGTTCCTTTTGGCGCCTTCTTCAGCTCGCAGCTGTAATATGCAATCTTGTCGCTGGTATATAATCCCGTGACCTTTTCAACGGGAGCAAGAGTATTCTCGTCCAGCTTCCTGGAAATGTACCCATCTCCCAAAGAGACGGCAGAAAACGGATTATAGACGCCGAACAGAAGCGAAACCGCACCCCCGTCAACGGAGCTTACTGCCAGAAGTCCCGCAAAAGCGAGAGCAATCACGGCGAAAACGATCGCCAGTGGCCTAAGACAGCCGCGCTTCGGCTTGGAAGGAGGCGTAAATCTGAAGGCATCGGATTTTGCCTGTGTGCCGGGCTGTTCGGACAAGCGATTTTCAGCGCTTCCCGCTTCAGCCGTGACAAATGGTACGGAATGCGAATCCGAACGGACCGGTTCTTCAAACTCAATTTTAAAATCTCCGGTCAGCGACAATAGAAATTTTCCGAAAGAATCGGAATCGAACCTTTTTATGCTGCCTTTACCGTTGTCAATCATAAAAGCCCAGGTTTCGTCTTCGGCGGTGGCGACAAGGCCCAGCCTGAGCTCTCCGAGAACATTTCTGCAGATATAGGCAAATAGATTTTCAGCCTTCATGAACATTCCTGGAAGAAAATAAAAGTCTCTTGAAAACGCAAAGAGCTTTTTGCCTTCAATCGATATCCCGGGGTCCTCAAACACTCCGCTTTCTAGAAGCAGCGCGGCAGCGGCGGCAATATTCTCGCCGTTCAGAACAGAATATATCTCCGTACCGGCAACTTCTCCAAGAAAAGAACCTGGGCCTGCAAATGCGGTGCCTCTTGACAGGTCAAAAGCGTTCAGAAGCCTGTCTTCGGAAAAATACCTTTCCGGAGGGGCGTTTTTATCAGTGACGGCGTCGCACGCCGCAATAAGCGCAAGAAGAGCCAAAGGATCATATTTGAGTTCAAGGGGGGCTTGGCCGCCTTCCGGATTAAAACCCGAAAACTCTCGGATCATATCGCTGAGAGTATCCTCGTCTGCGGCGCTGATAATTCCGCCTTCGCCTGCGGATATGTATAGTCCGTAATCGGAAAATTGCTCGTCAAGCGCGGCCGGTCTTGCTGCCCTCAGCCTTATAACATTGCCCTCAAGAGCTGCTGCGCATATCCTTACAGTATTCTTAGGGTACATAAGCGACTGAAGCGCGTAATCGAACACGCCCCTGTAATCCGGATTCCCTTCGAGAAGCGCCTCGACGCGGCTGGCTTCGTCGGAAATTTCGCCGGAATAAAGCATGCAAAGCTCTTCGTTCTCCCTGAATCCCATGCGTGCGCCGTATGACAGAAGCTCCCCGTCGCTGAATACGATCTGAAGCTCGGTTTCGTTATTCATCTTCGCCGCCTCCAAAAAGATCTTTTTTGAATTGCTCCAAGTCGCTTTCCGCGCTTTTCTGAAATATTCGATTTGCGTTTTCCTCTGTGCTTGTTACGGCGTCGGCAAAACCTTTCGAAAACTTTTCGCTCCCGCAATCAGACAGCGCTTTGTTGACGTTTGACATTGTCTTTGTTTTGTCCGACAAGAATTCGACTCTGTTCTCTATGAACGTGTCCGCCTTGCCTTTGATTTTTTTCATAATTGCTGTATCGTCAATCTTGCGGATCATTTTCTTAAGTATCTCGCTTTTATCCGCAGACTTCAGTACAATCGTTTCAACGCTCTTGTCAAAAGCAATTTCAGAAGGGCTGTCCCCCTTGGCCACGCTCTTGCCGACGTCGTAAACAGTTTCGACACCCTTTTTGGAGACGCTTACTTCAACTGTCTTTGTCAGAACCTGCCCGAACGTGCTCGATGAAGCTTTGCCAAGAAAACGGGTCAGCAGATTTCTTGCGCCGCTCTGCAAAACCTTGCTTGCGGGACCTGAAATCACCGTAAGCGCAACGTCGGCGCCAAAGCCTACAATTTGTGCTCCTGAAGAATATATCGCGGCGATACGGTCCTGGTTACTGTAAATCTGCTGCCATCTTTCGTTGCTTGCTTCAAGTCCCGCTAAATCATCGCGCTTAAGAGTTCTCTGCACGACCGCGTTTGAGAATTCCCACTGCTTCAGCTCGCGCTGATGGCGCTGAAGGCTTTCGTTTGAAATTTCAAGCCAGTAGTTGTGGCCCTTCGGAGGATTTTTTGTGTATTTATCAATTTTCGCTTTATCCAATTCTATAAGCTTTTTTATCGAGTTTATTTGAATCTGCGGAAGATCCTCGTTTATGTAGCCGTGCAGCTGGGTGTATATCAGGCCTTCGGAGTTTCTTTCGCCGTTTGCGGGCCTTATCCTCTGCGGTCTCGGCGCCTCCGGAGTCCGGGCCGACGTATCCGCCGGTTTGGGCGCAGGAGGAGCGGCGGATTTTGCAGCGGTTGCCTGGGCGGCTGCCGAAACTGAACCCGAAACAGCGGCTCCCGCCCCGCCCCCCACCATGCTCATAACGGAAGCTATGATGGCGCCTATGGCAGCCAATAATCCGCTGGCCGAAACGGCAGTTCCGGAGCGTGCTGCGTTTATCTGTACCGACGATCCGGCTGCTGTATCAGGAATCTTAGCCCCCGCCGAACCCGAAGACTGCGTGCCGGACGCCTGCGCGCCCGAACCTCCCGCAGCGTTTCCAGACCTTAAAAATTCGGCTTTAAGCGTATATCTGCCGGGGAAATACAGATATGCCTTGCCCTCGCTTGACGTTACCTTATTTGCCGTAGCGCTCGCGCCCTGCGGAACTATCTGCACGGTTACGGTCTGCGCCGAATCAATGTCCAGCTCCATCGTTTTTTTGCTGAAGTTTTTATCATAGGCGTTATTGAACTGAACATAGCTCGATTTGCCGCTGCTAAGGTACACATACATCCTCGCCTGGGCCCTGTACCCGAGCTCGTCTCCGTAGAATCGGGGTCCGCTCGCAACGTCAGACGCAAACTCCGCGGTCAGCCTCAGTTTGCCGGCTCCCGGAACGCTGACGGCCGTTTTTACTCCGGCGTCAGCAGGCACGCCAACAGGAGCATTTTGATAGAACTTTTCTCCTATCTGGCCGCTGGTGGAGGAAAGGAGCTTCCATTCATCGGCCGCATTGGCCGTAAAGGCGGTTGAAGCCATAAGCGCCGCGAAAATAACGACGATTAAAACAGTAGTAACCGCAGAATTCTTTTTTAGCTTCCCCGCCTTTATAAGAACAACTATGCTCGCGCCTGCCTGAAGGCCGAGCGCCGCAGCCGTTATGCTAAGGGCGAAAGAAATTACCCTGCCCATTGTCAGCGCAATGAGCTGATTCAAAAGCAAAAGCGCAAGATAGAGCACAGTGAAGCCCGCGCTCTGTCTGTACATTACGGTCTGTCCTTTTCGCTCAAATCTCGACATAAGCGCGAAGACAACGCCTAAAACAAGCCCTGCAAGCAGCCACAGAAGCGAGGATTCCCCGGCCGTTATCCCCCAAAAAAGGAAAAAAGACAGGGCCTGAAAAACGGTGTTTACTATTATCGCCTTGGGGACCACGCTTCTGGGCTTTTTTGCTGAAAACGCCGTGACAACAATGCTCAAAAACATCAATCCGAGACTAAGAAACGGCAAGAACCCTATAATGTCTTCCACAGTTGCGCCTCCTTTTCCTGTATGGGAAAACGCCTGAGTTTTCCGGTATAAAATAACAATTTGCATCAAATTGATCGAACGCCGGACAGCTTATTTTAAAACTATTATATCACGCGTTAGACAAATTTCTACATATTCTTCTATAAATAGCGCTTTTGGAGATCAGATTTTGAATTATATGCTTTTTGTGATGCTTCAACCTGTTTTTTTATGCATCTCGCTTTTCAGGCTCGGCCGGACCGCTTATCTTTTGCAGTCCGGGTAAAATTAGTCTTTTTTTCACTACCGCCGCAAAAGCGGAATAGTATATTGCGAGATACTTCGGAGGAGCTTTTAAAACAGGTATGCGGACGGAACACCGTGCCGCGACTGCGGCTGTCCGGGTCCTGATGCGTTAAAGAAGCTCCATTCATGTCCGTCTTGTACACTTGGTAATGAAAGGAATGGTCAGACTTTTGAAGACACCGCTTACGTTTGCCGTAGTCGGCGGAGATATGCGTCAGGCTAAGCTAGCCGAGATGCTTTCGGCCGACGGGCACTTTGTCTATGCCTACGCTTTGGAAAAAGCAGACATGTCTTCTTCGGCAGTGATAAAAACCGGTCTCCAGCAGGCGCTTTGCGCGGCGGACTGCGTAATTCTTCCGCTGCCCGTCAGCGGAAAGGCGGGCTTTGTTAACACGCCGGTTTCAAAGGAAATATGTTCTCTTGACGAGGTTTTCAGCCGCATAAGACCGAATCAGCTCGTCTGCGCCGGCCGCGTGGATGACAACTGCAAGAAAATCGCGTCTGCCTATGGAGTTCGCGTAATCGACTATTACGCCCGCGAAGAGCTTATGGTCGCAAACGCCCTCTGCACGGCAGAGGGCGCGATAGCCATCGCAATGGACAACACAGCCATAACGCTTTGCAGCGCTAAAATCCTCGTCATCGGCTTCGGTCGGATAGGAAAGCTGCTTTCGAACCGCCTGCACGGCCTTGGCGCGGATGTCTATGTTTCGGCGCGCAGCCACGCCGACCACGCATGGATCAGGGCCTACGGCTTCAAGCCTCTGCACACTTACAGGCTCGGCGGACTGCTTTCGGACTTTGACGTCATCATCAACACCGTGCCGGCTACGGTGCTTGACGAAAATCTGCTCAGGGAGGTCAAAAAAAACAGTCTCCTGCTCGACCTCGCCTCCAAGCCCGGCGGCATAGACTTTGCCTCGGCCGCGGGCCTAGGGCTTCATGTGATATGGGCGCTTTCGCTTCCCGGCGAGGCCGCTCCCATAACGTCAGGCGCAATCATCCGCGACACCATCTATAATATTCTCCGCGAAGAGGAGGAGGAAAAGCATTGAGCGATATAAGAGTGGGCTTTGCTATATGCGGCTCATACTGTACATACGACAGGATGCTTGAAGCGCTGCGCGCCGTCAAGGAAAAATACGGCAATGTCCAGCCCATCATGTCAGAAAACTCTTATTCGACCGATACAAGGTTTGGAGACGCCGAGCATTTCATCGGCGAAGTTGAAAAAATCTGCGGAAAAAAAGTTTTTGCAAGCATAACCGAGGCGGAGCCGGCGGGGCCCAAGGCGCTTTTCGACATACTCATTATCGCCCCCTGCACCGGAAACACACTCGCCAAAATAGCGAACGGCATCACAGACACCGCCGTAACGATGGTCTGCAAGGCGCATCTGCGAAATAACCGCCCCGTAGTCATAGCAATATCCACAAACGACGCGCTTTCGGGAAACGCACAGAACCTCGGCGCGCTTTTGAACCGCAAGCATTTCTATTTTGTCCCATTCTACCAGGACGACGCAGCGGGAAAACCGAACTCACTGGCTGCGGACCTCGGAAAGCTCTGCGATACCGTGGACGCAGCATTAAAAGGCGTTCAGCTCCAGCCCCTGCTGCTGACAAAATGATATAAAGCGCAAAGCCGCCGGACGAAACCGTCCGGCGGCTCAGACTGCCGAAAAAGCCCTTTGGGCTTTTTCGGCAAGGGGGTTGCATGACGGCCGCTCTGCCGCGCCCGTCATGAGCGGCGTCATTTCCGACGTACACGCCGCCGGAAATGACAGATTTGACATTGTTTCCGCCATTCATGGCGGAAATTCTGCGAAGCTTTTTTGCTGTAAACCAGTTCTTCGACAGTCTCAGAAGCCGCCGGACGAACCCGTCCGGCGGCTTTTGTTCACCTGTTTTTCAGCTCCTCTCTTTTCTTCGCTATTTCCGGCTTCGCCTCTTCCATGAGCTCGTCCCAATCGCCGATATAATCGTAGGTGATCTGTTCTCCGCTTCTTATTGCCCCGACGTATTTTTCGAGGAGCCTGAAATCCTTCTCGTAAGCATGGAAGCTGTTCGCCCGGTGGGTATAGCTCCCCATTTCGACGCCGAGCTCGTCCGCAAGACGCCGCTGCATCAAAATAAGCGCAAAGGCGTTCATAAAGGTAGCCTTGACCGCGTCGTTTGAGCGGAAGAGCACCTTGCAGTAAAGCCTGCCGCCCCTGATAAAAAAATGTATGTGCTGAAGACAGGCCGGAGAATCGTTTCCCTCCCTCGTGTCGTGCCTCCAGTCGCGCACGTCTATTACCGCTCGGCGCGAATCGGGGTTCCTTTTCAGCTCGCGCCGAACAAAGGGCAGCTGCTCCGCTATGCGGCTGTGGTAGGTATATTCCCAGTTGCCGCGCTCCACCTCGAAGTCCAGAATTCCGTCCAGAATCTCCTGCCTGTACTGCTCAAGCTCCAAAAAGCCGCCTATGAAAAGCTTGCTTATCATAGGCTCGGAAACCGGCTCCTCCACGCAGATAGTCATTGAGAGCTCCTTCTGCCTCGTTCCGTAATCCGGGCAGTCGCTCAGATCGCCGAATTCGTAAAGCTCCTCTATCGCCCTGTGGTAGGCCTCCGGCAGCGTTCTTCCCGTAACAAGCTTTTCCCTCACTTTTTCATACCCCCGCCGCAAAATTGATGAGTCCATTAAAGCACAAAACGGGCGAAAGCACAATTATTTTCGTTTGATTAAAAGTTCTTTCTCTGGTAAAATAAATCCAGCATATCCGGGAGGCGGAACATGAACATTCAGATTTTCGGAAAGTCAAAATGCTTTGATACCAAGAAGGCCGAACGTTATTTCAAGGAGCGGCGAATAAAATATCAGTATATCGACATCCTTAAATACGGCATGAGCGCCGGCGAGTTTAACAGCGTGCTCGCCGCTCTAGGGTTTGACGCGCTTTTCGACAGCGCCGCGAAGGGCGCCGAGAGCGTGCGCTATCTCGCCTACAAGCCCGATATGGAGCAGAAATTGTTTGAGAATCAGAGCCTAATCAGGACTCCCATAGTCAGAAACGGGAAGAAAGCCACCGCCGGATACTGCCCGGACGTGTGGAAGGACTGGGAACAGCAAGGGAGGTAAACCTTATGCCCGTACCGACTCCTCACAACTCCGCAAAAAACGGAGAGATAGCCAAAACTGTTTTAATGCCCGGCGACCCTCTGAGGGCGCGTTTCATAGCGGAAACTTACCTCGACAGCCCCGAGCTGGTCAACAACGTTCGGGGCATCCAGGGCTACACCGGCACATGGAAGGGCGCTCCGGTTACCGTTATGGCAAGCGGGATGGGAATCCCGTCCATTGGCATATACAGCTACGAGCTTTACAACTTTTACGGGGTTGAAAACATTATAAGGATCGGCTCCGCCGGAGCTATAAGCGAGGATCTCAGGGTTCGCGACATCGTTTTCGGGCTTGGCGCCTGCACGAATTCAAATTATGCCGAGCAGT
Source organism: Clostridiales bacterium (assembly GCA_029265975.1). Classification (GTDB taxonomy): domain Bacteria; phylum Bacillota; class Clostridia; order Oscillospirales; family Oscillospiraceae; genus DUPK01. The sequence continues at coordinate 20,904 of JAJUGN010000021.1, read as the reverse complement.
TCGCTCTTCCCGGTGTTTTTGCTCCCACCGCGAGCTACCGGCTTATAAAGATCGCCGAGGAGGAGGCCGAAAAGCTTGGCGTAACGCCGGTCATCGGCAACATACTTTCGAGCGACAGCTTCTACGACGACAGGCCGGACGCCATAACGCGCTGGAAGCGCATGGGCGTGCTCGCTGTCGAAATGGAGGCGGCCGGGCTCTATCTGAACGCCGCGCGGGCCGGAAAACGCGCGCTCGCTATCTGCACCATTTCGGACCATGTCATAACGGGCGAAGCTCTCGACGCGGAGGCGAGGGAAAAAAGCTTCACGCAGATGATGGAGATAGCGCTGGCAACGGCTTTCAGGCTTGCGCAGGGAACATACTGACGCGGCCAAAACATATGCGTAAAAAGGACAGGCCTGATACTAAATCGTATCGGAGCCTGTCCTTTTGCGCGCAAAATGCCTTTATTTCATCGTTTCCTGCTTGACCTTTTTATCCACAACGTGTCTGCCCGCAAGCTCATTCCGGACGTCGTCCGGCGTTATTCCCATCTCGGCCATAAGCACCATGACATGGTAGGCCAGGTCGCATATTTCGAAAACAGTCTCCCGCACGTCCTTCTTCATCGCTGCGATTACAGTTTCCGTACATTCCTCCCCGACCTTCTTGAGTATCTTCTCCATGCCTTTTTCAAAAAGATAGGTTGTGTAGCTGCCTTCCTTCGGTTCGTATTTCCGGCCTTTGATAAGCTCATAGAGCCCCTCGAACGTGAAGGTCTCCGCCCCCTCATGGATTTCATTGAAAAAGCAGCTTTCGCTGCCGGTGTGGCAGGCCGGCCCGTCCTTATTCACGGAAACGAGAAGGCAGTCGCCGTCGCAGTCCGCCCTGATGCTGACGACGCGCTGCACGTTGCCGCTGGTTTCGCCCTTGCGCCAGAGCTCCTTCCGGCTCCTGGAATAAAAGCAGGTGCGCCCCTCCTTTATGGTTATATCGAGGCTCTCCTTGTTCATATAAGCCATCATCAGCACTTTTCCCGTTTTCGAATCCTGCACTATAGCGGGGATAAGCCCCTTTTCGTCAAATTTGAGCTCCATGTTCAATTCTCCATTCTCATATTCAAGCCGCAGCCGTCAAGATAACGCTTAAGCTCCCTTATATCCACCTTTTTGGTGTGGAATATGCCCGCCGCCAGTCCGGCGTCTATCCGGTCATATTCGAAAAGCTCCGAGAAATCCTCCATTTTTCCGGCTCCTCCGCTCGCTATGAGCGGTATTTTCACTATTTCGCCTATTGCGCGGAGCATCTCCATGTCAAAGCCGCCGCGGACGCCGTCCGTGTCAATTGAATTGAGCACTATCTCGCCGGCGCCGAGCGCCTCGCCGCGCCTTGCCCATTCCAGGGCGTCGATGCCGGTATCCTCCCTGCCGCCCTTAGCAAAAACGCGAAACCGCCCGTCTACCCTCTTGACGTCCATGCTCAGCACTACGCACTGATCGCCGTAGCGCCTTGCCGCGGCGCCTATCAGCGCCGGATCCCTTATTGCGCCGCTGTTTACGCTCACCTTGTCCGCGCCGCATTTCAGAACCCTGTCGAAATCCTCAAGCGAGTTGATTCCGCCGCCGACCGTGAGAGGTATGAATATCTCGGAGGCTACCGCGCGAAGTATGTCTGTGAAAATCGTCCTGCCCTCGAAGCTCGCCGTAATGTCATAGAAAACCAGCTCGTCGGCGCCCGTTTCGTTATACCAGCGCGCCATCTCCACGGGATCGGCCATATCCTTGACGCCCTCGAAGTTGACGCCCTTGACAACCCTGCCGTTCCGGACGTCGAGGCAGGGTATTATCCTCTTGCTGACCATAGTTTTACCCCCCGAATCTGGAAAGCACGGCTTTCAGGTCAAGCCTTCCGGTGTAAAGCGATTTTCCGAGTATGGCGCCCCATACGCCGATGCGCTTCAGCTCTTCAAGCTCATCCTCCGAGCTTATGCCGCCGCTCGCGATAAGGCTGACGCCAATCTTATTCAGGCGCTCATAAGCGCCCAGGTTGGTTCCGCCCGAAGCCCCGTCGCAGGCAATATCCGTGTAGATAATCGTCTGCACGCCGGCGTCTCTCAGCCGGGTTATCAGTTCCTCCGCCTTTATTGCGCTCGTTTCAAGCCATCCGTTCACTGCGACGTAACCGTCGCGCGCGTCCACGCCGACCGCTATATGTGCGCCGTACTTTTTCGCCATCTCCGAGGTGAAATCAAAGTTTTTTACAGCCACGGTTCCGAGTATAACTCGCTCCGCGCCCGCATCGAGGTACCTGGCTATCCTTTCCTCGTCGCGGATGCCTCCGCCTATCTCGACCTTCAGCCCGCTCTTTTTCAGTATCTCCGATATCACGCCGAAGTTCCTGGGCTCGCCGTCCTTGGCGCCGTCGAGATCGACAAGGTGCAGATGTGAGGCTCCCGCAGCCTTGAACTCCAGCGCCGTGTCGAGAGGCCTGTCGCCGAACACGGTCATTTTATCGTAGTCGCCCTGAAAAAGCCGCACGACCTTTCCGTCGCGCAAGTCAATCGCCGGTAGAATATGCATCCTTACCTCCTAGATTTCAGCAAAAGCCCGCAGCAGCCGAAGCCCGGCCGCGCCGCTTTTTTCCGGATGGAACTGCGAACCGTAAACATAGCCCGAGCGCACCAGCCCCGTGACCTTAATATCGTACTCCGACACTCCGAGCGTGCTCTCGGCGCAGTCCTTTGCGTAGAAGCTGTGCACATAGTAAACCGACTCGCCGTTTCTGAAATACTTGAATATCGGGTCGTCTTTTACTATCTCGAGTCTGTTCCATCCCATGTGAGGAACCTTGAGTCCTGCCCTTATGTCGGCCGCCAGCGGCGACACGACGCCCTTTATGAGACTTAGCCCCTCGTGCTCGCCGTATTCAAGGCTCCTTTCAAAAAGCAGCTGCATGCCCAGGCATATGCCCAGAAGAGGCTTCCTTTGCGCCTGCTCCCGCACGGTGTCGGCAAGACCCGTTTCGACCAGCTTTTTCATCGCGTCGCCGAAGGCTCCTACGCCCGGCAGGACTATTTTGTCCGCCCTTTGCAAATCTTCCTTTTTATTGCTGATACGGCAGTCAAGACCCAAAAATTTGAGGCTTGACGAAAGGGAATACAGATTTCCCACTCCGTAATCTATGATAGCTATCATAAGAGCTTCCCCTTTGTCGAGGCCGTGCCGCCCCCTGTCTCCTTCACGGCTTCCTTCATCGCCCTTCCGAGCGCCTTGAACATGGCTTCTATTATGTGGTGGCTGTTTTTGCCGGCGAGCTGCCTTATATGCAGAGTGCAGCCCAGGCTCCTCGAGAAAGCCTGCATGAACTCCTCGACAAGCTCCGTATCGAAATCGCCGACCTTTCCGGCCGGAATATCCGCCGAAAAGCCGAGAAACGGCCGACCGCTTATATCGACAGCCACGAGGACGAGAGCTTCATCCATGGGCAGTATCATGCTTCCGTAGCGGTTTATTGCGCCCTTTGAGCCTATGCACTCCCGCATAGCCTGACCCAGCACTATCCCGAGGTCCTCTACCGTGTGGTGGTAATCGACATGGGTATCCCCCTTGCACAAAACGCTGAGCCCGAATCCTCCGTGGAAGGCAAAAAGCGTCAGCATGTGTTCGATAAACCCGCAGCCCGCCGATATTGAACAGTCCCCTCCCTCGAGGCTCAGCGTCAGCGTTATATCGGTTTCCGCCGTTTTGCGGCTTATGGTTTTTGTCCTCATCGCGCCCTCCTTATAAAATCGCTTTTACAGCTTCAACAAGCGCTTCCATCTCATTCTCGCTCCCTACTGTTATGCGGACGTAGTCCTCGATCCTGCTCGTTCCGAAGTGGCGTACCAGAACGCCCTTTTCGCGTAGCTTGGTGTAGAGCTCAAACCCCGTGAGACTCGGATGCCTCGCAAACAGGAAGTTCGCCTTGCTTTCCGTCATCTCAAAACCGAGAGCCTTAAGCTCCTTTGCCGTTTTATCCCTCGTAACTTGTATTTTTGACGTGCACTCCATAAAGTAAGACCTGTCCCCGACCGCCGCGATGCCCGCGCACTGGGAAAGGCGGCTCATGTTATAGGGATGGAAGCTGAACTTTATGCGGTTCAGATCGTCTATGAGCGCTCTGTTCCCCGCAGCGAAGGCGACTCGCCCGCCCGCAAGGTTCCGGCTCTTCGAAAATGTCTGCACAACCAGCAGATTGTCGCATTCATCGATATAAGGCAGGCAGCTTTCCGCTCCGAAATCCACATAGGCCTCGTCTATTACGACGAGCCTTTCAGGCTTTTCCTTAACGACAGTCATAATATCCCCGGGGTCGAGGGCTATGCCGGTCGGAGCATTCGGATTCGCAAAGAAAAGCGTTTCGCTCAACTCGCGGTAGTCGTCAAGGCATATGGAAAAGTCATCCCTGAGCGGCACAACCCTTGTTTTCACGCCGTATAGCTGCGCCCACACCTTGTAAAAGCCGTATGTTATGTCCGGGAAAGCCGCGCCTTTCGGGCAGAAGGCCTGAAATATGAACGCCAGTATCTCGTCGCTCCCGTTTCCCATTATTATCTGATCCGAGCTTATGCCGAAGGCCTCCGCCATCGCCCTGTTGATGTCGCGGCATTCCGGGTCCGGGTATAGCCTGAGCGTAGAGGCCTGGTCGCAGATCTCCTTTATCACTGCCGGCGACGGAGGATAGGGGCTTTCGTTTGTGTTGAGCTTTATAAATCTGCCCGTCTGCGGTTGCTCTCCCGGGGCGTAGGGCCTCAGATTTTCAAAAGCCGGAGCCAGAAACCTGCTCATTTTTCATCACCCCTGAACCGTGACTCCACGCTCCTCGCGTGGGCGTCCAGACTTTCACGGCGCGCAAAGTCAGCAATCCGTTCGGCAACGTCCGCGAGAGCCTCCTTAGTATAATAAATAAAGCTGGAGCGCTTCAAAAAGCTGTCCACCCCGAGCGGGCTTGCGAACCTTGCCGTCCCGCTGGTCGGGAGGGTGTGATTCGTGCCGGCGAGATAGTCGCCGAGCGCCTCGGGAGTGTAGCGTCCCAGGAAAACGCTGCCCGCGTTCTTAATGCTCGGCAGATATTGCATCGGCTCCTCCACGCAAAGCTCTAAATGCTCGGGCGCTATATCGTTTGAGATCTCAATCGCTTCGCCCAGGCTTTCGCAGACGAATATCGCGCTGCAATCGTCTATGCTGCGTCTGGCTATGTCGGCGCGCGGGAGGGTTTCAAGCTGGCGCTCTACCTCCGCCTGCACCCTTTTTGCAAGCTCCGGGCAATCCGTGACCAGAATCGCGCTTGCCAGAGCGTCGTGCTCCGCCTGACTCAGGAGATCCGCCGCGATATTAACCGGATCCGAGCTCCCGTCCGCTATTATAAGTATCTCGCTGGGCCCGGCTATCATGTCTATGTCAACGAGCCCGAACACCCGGCGCTTTGCGGACGCCACATATCGGTTCCCCGGTCCGACTATCTTGTCAACCTTAGGGATAGTTTCCGTTCCATATGCCATGGCAGCAACGGCCTGAGCTCCGCCCACCTTATATATTTTATCGACACCGGCCACCTTTGCCGCCGCAAGCACGGACGAGAGTATCCTGCCTTCTCTGTTCGGAGGCGTCGTCATGATTATTTCTGACACCCCGGCGATCTTTGCGGGTATCGCATTCATCAAAACCGTCGAAGGATAGCACGCGGTGCCGCCCGGAACGTACAGCCCCGCCTTTTCAATCGGCATTACCTTCTGTCCCAGCATGGAGCCCTTTGGCGCCGAAACGGAAAAGCCGCTTCTGAGCTGCTTTTCGTGAAATGCGCGAATATTTGAAGCCGCAAGCTTCAACGTATCCATGAAATACTCGTCGGTCTCCGCCACGGCCTCCTCGATTTCGCGTTCGGAAACCATCAGGCTTTCAGGCCTGCAGCCGTCGAAACGGCTGGTGTATTCAAAGAGCGCAGCGTCGCCGCGCTTAGCCACCTCTTTGAGTATCTCGCCCACGTCCGCGTCGGCCTGCGTGCGGTCGCGTGCGAAAGCCTCCCTGTCATATTTACCTATTTTTATCACGGGCAACGCCCCCTTTCGCTTCTTCTTGCCGCGGGATCATTTCGCCGCGACGGCCTCCGCAAGCCTGTCGCGGAGCCTCCCTATTTCATCGCTCCGGAACTGGAAGCTGACCTTGTTCGCTATAAGCCTTGCGCTCACCGGCATTATCTCCTCAAGCACCGCGAGATTGTTTTCACGGAGCGTGCTGCCGGTTTCCACGATGTCAACAATGAGATCCGAAAGTCCGAGAAGCGGAGCCAGCTCGATGCTTCCGTTCAGCTTTATTATGTCAACCTCGCGTCCGAGGGAGGCGTAGTATCTGGACGCGATATTCGTAAATTTAGAGGCTACGCGCAGGGTTTTGCAGCCGTCGTCAACGAAATCCTTGGGGCCCGCCACGCACATGCGGCATTTGCCGAGTCCCAGGTCGAGCAGCTCGTAGACGTCAGGTCTGTCCTCCTCAAGAATGTCCTTTCCTACTATTCCCACGTTTGCCGCGCCGTGCTCGACATAAATGGCAACGTCGCTCGGCTTAACGAGAAAAAGCCTTATCCCCGCCTCCTCGTTTTCGAGCACCAGCTTCCTTCCGATCTCGCTCAAGTCTCCCGCGGCATAGCCTGCGCCTGAGAGAAGCCCGTGCACCTTCTCGCCCAGCCTTCCCTTGGGCAGCGCGATATTCAGCATCTTCCCTCACCTCCCGCAAAGCTCGTCGAGATATATGGCAAAGCCTATGGCTCCGCCCTCCCGGTTCATTTTCTTCATCATATTGTCGTACTGGCCGCCGAAAAGCACCAGCCGGCTCTTGCCCTCGAGATAGCCCGCGAACATCAGACCGCTGTAATAATCCTCGTCGCCCCTTATTGAGAAGTCCACCAGCACGCGCTCGTCGTCAAGACCCTCTATCGCCTGCGCCATCTGGTTTACGGCGCGCTCCATCTCGGAGTTTTTTACAAGAGACGCCGCCTCCTTAAGAACGGCCGAGGCGGCGCCCGAAAGCATGGCGGCTCTTTCAAGCAGTTCCGCTCCGCTTTGAGAAAGTCCGGCCTCAGACGCGGCAAGACGCAGTCCGTGCGGATTTTTCGAGGCTATGCATTCGTATATCGCCGCGCGGCGCTGAAACGGCACCCGAAGGTTACGCAAAAGCCCCGCGATATAGCCGACGTGACTTATTGCAAGCCGAAACGGGCTTTCCGTGAGCTTGATGCTCTCGTAAGCGAGGCGCAGAACCTCCGAGATCTCCCGTCTGCCTATCCCGCCAAGGCATTCCAGCCCCATCTGGCTGATTTCCGCGAAATTGCGGTTCGTCGAGTTCGGCCTGTAAACGTTTTCTATATAGTAAAGCTTTTTCAGGCCTTCGCCTCCGGCTGCGTTCTTTACTATGCTGAGCGTAACGTCGGGCTTCAAGGCCATCAGACGCCCGTCCAGGTCGCTGAAGCTTATCAGCTTGTCGCAGCTTAAAAAGCTCTGATTTTCAAGGTAGAAGCGGTATTCCTCAAACCTTGCGCTGCGATACCTGCGGTATCCTTTTTCCTCAAACAGTCCTCTCAGCTTCAGGACCGTCAGTTCGTCCGGCGACAAAATATCAAGCAGATTGTTCATACTCCTCCGTTCTGCTTTATTGCGATAAAGCGATAACGTGATGAATTGATTATAGCACATTTTTTTCAAATATGCCATTAAAATTTTTGACATAAATTGAAATTTATTTGCCGACGATTTGTTGAATATTGACAATCAGCGGATTTCGTGCTCAAAATCAGCTCCGGCGTCCCAGAACGCCGTAAAGCTCGCTTTTCGCTTCTCCCAGGGCTTTTGCAAAAAGCTCGGCTTCCTCTTTGATATTGTCTGCCGACAAGCTTATGCGCAGCGCGCCGTCTATGATGCCGTCATCGAGGTTCATGGCGGAAAGCACATGGCTTCTCCTTCCCCTCTTGCAGGCGGAGCCCTTGGAAACGTAAATGTTCCTTGAATCCAGCCAGTTCATGAGCACCTCGCTTTTATAGCCCGGCAGCGAAACGCAGAGGATATGCGGCGCGTCGTCGCTGCCTACGAACACGATTTCCGGGATGATCTTCCTCAGCGAGCTTTTCAGGCATTCCTTCACTTCAACTATGGACGCGATATTCTTTTCCATGGTTTCAAAGCCTTTTTTCGCCGCTGCACCGAACCCCGCTATGAGCGGCACCGCTTCCGTTCCCGGTCTGAAATCCGATTCCTGTCCGCCTCCGAAGCTCCTCGGCGGAAGCTTTAGTCCTTCCCTGACGTATATGGCTCCCACGCCCTTGGGCCCGTGTATTTTGTGCGCGCTTATGCTGATAATATCGGCGCCGAGTGATTTTACTGTGAACGGCACCTCGAGAAAGCCCTGAACCGCGTCGGTATGCAGCAGCGCCTTCGAGCCCTTGCGCCTGAGCATTTTCGAAATTTCGGCTACAGGCAGGACAGACCCGGTTTCATTGTTTACAAGCATAGCTGAAATCAGGACAGTGTCTTCTCTCAGAGCGTTCTCAAAAGCCTCGGCCGGAATATGCCCGTTCCTGTCCGGTTTAAGATATTCGACCTCAAAGCCCGCCCGCTCAAGCTCGGCCATCGATTTCAAAACCGCCTCGTGCTCTATCGCAGTCGTTATGACATGCCTGCCTCGGCGTTTCATATGCTCCGCTGAAGAAAGCACGGCTATGTTGTCGGCCTCGGTGCCTCCGGAGGTAAAATAAATGCTTTTGTCTTTGGCCCCGAGCGCCGCCGCCACGCTCCTTCTCGCCTCTCTGAGCAGGGAACGCGCCCTTTCACCGAGCGTATGCGCCGAGGAGGGGTTGCCGAAATCCTCAGTCATCGCGGAAAGCACCGCTTCGGCCGCCTCCTTTGATACCTTTGTTGTCGCCGCATTGTCAAAATATATCGTAATGATGCACCGCTTTCCAAAATTCGTCTTTCCGCCAGGCTTGTACTGAAAACTATCGTGTTGTATAATAGATTTATTGTATATTATGGTCTTCGGCAATTCAAGTGGGAGTAAAAAAGTGAAATTTTCCGTTGTAACGCTCGGCTGCAAGGTAAACCAGTTTGAAAGCCAGGCCATGGCGGCGCTTCTCCAGGAGCGCGGCCATGAGCTTGTGTCGCAAGGGCCCGCCGACGCATATATTATAAATACCTGCACCGTTACCGCCGAGAGCTCGAGAAAGTCGAGGCAGGCGGTCAGGCGCGCAATGTCCGAAAATCCTTTCGCTGTGACCGCCGTTTGCGGCTGCTGGTCTCAGATAAGCCCAGGGGACGCCGAGTCGCTCGGCGCTGACATAGTATTCGGAAGCTCCGACAGGACAGGACTTGTGAACGCGCTTGAGCGGGCTTTTTCAGACCGCTTGCGCATAAGCAGGATAGATAACCCTATGGAAAGGCGGGTTTTTGAGGAGCTCCCCGCAGGTTCCGGCATCGGGCGCACGCGGGCCATGCTGAGAGTGCAGGACGGCTGCCAGAATTTTTGCTCCTACTGTATCATTCCCTACGTTCGGGGCCCCGTGCGCAGCATGCCGCCTGAAAAGGCGGTTTCGGAAGCGGCGAGGCTCTCCCGGGAAGGCTACCGCGAGCTGGTGATAACCGGAATAGAGATATCGTCATACGGAACGGACCTCGGAGGACCGGATTTGACCGGACTTGTCGAAAGCGTCTGCCTTGCCGTACCGGAAACTCGCATACGCCTCGGCTCGCTTGAGCCGAGAACGATAACCCTGGAGTTCTGCGAAAGGCTCTCGGCGCTTAAAAACCTCTGCCCCCACTTTCACCTCTCCCTCCAGAGCGGCTCGGACTCCGTGCTGAAGCGCATGGGCAGGAAATACGGCACCGAAGATTTTTTCTCGCGGCTCGGGCTCTTGCGCCAATACTTTCCTGACTGCGGCGTCACCACGGACCTCATCGTGGGTTTCCCGGGCGAGAGTGAAGACGAATTTGAGGAAACGCTTGCGTTTTTAAGCAAGTGCGCGTTTTCCTCGGTGCATGTGTTCCCTTATTCGAAGCGCCCGGGCACAAGAGCCGCAGCAATGGAAAGCCAGCTTCCGAGAAGCGTAAAAAAGCAGCGCGCCGCAAGGGCCGCGGAGCTTGCCCTGCGTTTGAAGGAGAATTTTCTCCGTTCGCAGACGGGCAAGGAGATGGAAATACTCGTCGAAAAATCCGATGGCGGCTTCATATTCGGCTTCACGGGCAATTACTGCGAGGTTCGCGCAAAGGGGATCGCGTCCAGAAACGAGCTGCGGCGCGTAAGGATAACAGGCGCAGACGGCGATTTTCTTAAAGGCGAGGCGTTTTGATGTATTTTCTCCCAATTAAAATGCAATTTTTTTTGATTCCCGTCAAATGTTTTTATCCTGACTCAAGGTGTTGACAGCGGTATTGGGCTGTACTATAATAAAACCTAAATCGATACGTTTTTATTTATATATTATACTATTTATTTTATGGAGGTCTTGCTCAATGGCGAGTGAACGAGTATACAATTTTTCCGCAGGGCCAAGCATGCTGCCGCTCGAAGTACTGGAGAAGGCCGGCTCTGAAATTACAAATTTTAACGGATCTGGCATGTCCGTCATGGAAATGAGTCACAGAAGCAAGGTCTTTATCGATATTTACGACGAAGTGAAGTCCAACATGAAGGATCTTCTCAAGGTTCCCGACAATTACAGCATACTGTTCCTTCAGGGCGGCGGCTCCCTGCAGTTCGCCATGGCGCCAATGAACATAATGACGACGGGCAAGGCCGACTATGCCATAACCGGCAATTTTTCCAACATTGCTTACAAGGAAGGCAAGAAATACGGCACCTGCAATGTCGCGGCGTCTTCGGCCGACAAAAACCACACCTATATCCCTTCGCAGTCCGAGCTGAAGCTTGACAGCGAGGCTTCTTATTTCTATTACTGCGACAACAACACTATTTACGGTACGGAGTGGAAGTACATACCCGAAACCGGCAGCGTGCCTCTCGTCTGCGATATGTCTTCCAACATCCTTACAAGGCCCTTCGACGTTTCGAAATTCGGTATTATTTTTGCCGGTGCTCAGAAGAACATGGGTCCCGCCGGCGTTACGCTCGTCGTTATACGCAATGACCTCATCGGCCATGAGAGGCCTTATACGCCCATAATGATGAGCTACAAAGAAATGGTGGAGAAGGACTCCATGTACAACACTCCTCCCTGCTATTCCATTTACATCCTGGGTCTTGTGCTTAAATGGGTCAAAAAGAACGGCGGGCTTCAGGGTATGCAAAAGATGAAGGTGGAAAGATCCAAGATCCTCTACGACTACCTTGAAGAGAGCAAGCTTTTCAAATCCCCGGTGCGCCCCGAGGACCGTTCCGACATGAACGTTCCCTTCGTGACCGGCTCCGATGAGCTCGACAAAAAATTCATAAAAGAAGCGGAGGCTGCCGGCCTTGTCAATATTGCCGGGCATCGCAGCGTCGGCGGAATGCGCGCTTCCATATACAACGCCATGCCGATTGAGGGCGTTAAAAAGCTCGTTGAATTCATGAAGGACTTCGAGCTGAAAAACAAGTAAAAGATAAAGGGTGATTTTAATGTATACGGTCAAATGCTTAAACGGAATCGCCTGCGTGGGGACAGACCGTTTCGACAGCGCGCTTTTCAAGATCGACGACAAGGCGGAAAACCCCGACGCCATTCTTGTGCGTTCGGCCGACATGCTGAACTATGCCTTCAACGACAGGCTGCTCTGCATCGCAAGGGCCGGCGCGGGCGTAAACAACATTCCGCTTGACCGCTGCGCAGAAGCGGGCATCGTGGTTTTCAATTCCCCGGGAGCGAACTCCGGCGGCGTTAAGGAGCTTGTCCTCGCCTCCCTTTTTCTTGCCTCCCGCGACATAGTCGGAGGCATCGAATGGGTGAAGAGCATCGCTCACGAGGGCGACAAGGTTGCCGCAGCGGTCGAAAAAGGCAAGAGCGCCTTCGTCGGTCCGGAAATCCTTGGGAAAACGCTAGGGATAATAGGACTCGGAGCGGTCGGTGCCAAGGTCGCAACCTCGGCTCACGCTCTCGGCATGAAGGTCATGGGCTATGACCCCTTCCTGTCGGACGCCGTAAAGGGAGAGCTTGCAGGAAAAGCAAAGCTTGTTGCCGACATGAAGGAGATCTTTACCTCCTGTGAATACATAACCCTGCATCTTCCTTATACGGAGTCCACAAAGAACACGATAAACGCCTCCACCCTTGCCCTTATGAAGGACGGGGTGAAGATAATAAACCTCGCCAGAGGCGAGCTTGTAAACGACGACGATATTCTGGCCGCGATCGAAAGCGGCAGGGTCGCGCGTTACGTTACGGACTTCCCTAACGGCAAGACCGCAAACGCCAAGGGCGTTATCGCCATACCTCACCTAGGCGCTTCAACGCCCGAAAGCGAGGACAACTGCGCAATCATGGCCGTAGATGAAATAATAGAATATGTTACAAACGGAAACATAGTGAATTCCGTCAATTTCCCGAGCGTTTCCATGGATCGCAGCGGCGGCAGCCGTCTCGTTATCCTCAGAAAAAACGTTGACGGCCTTCAGTCAGACATACTTGACGCGATATCCTCCGCCGGAGCTGCGGCCGTCGCAACCGCCGACAAGGCGAAGGGCTCGGTCGCCGCAACCCTGATAGACTTAAACGGAAACGCGACCGGCGCGCTGGTTTCCGCCATATCCTCCATCAAGGGCGTCATCCGCGTCCGGGCCGTGTGATCATAAGCATATAATAGTTCAAATTTTAGTGCGCCGCGTGAAGCGGCGCACCCAGACTGTCAAAAAAGCCCAAAGGGCTTTTTTGACAAGGGGGCTGCATGACGGCCGCTCTGCCGCGCCCGTCACGAGAGGTGTCATTTCCGACGTGCACGCCGCCGGAAATGACAGATTTGACTTTTTTCCGCCATTCGCGGCGGAAATTCTGCGAAGCTTTCTTGCTGTAAACAAGTTTTTCGACAAGCTGAGTGCGCCGCGTAAAGCGGCGCACCTTTTTTGCTTTCAGCTGCTGTAAAGCCACCTTTTCAGCAGGGCGCGGTTTTTCTCAATATCCGGCACCAGCGCCTCGGTACCGCTAATTTCAACGCTCCTGTAAGCTCCGGCATAAGGAATATAAAACCGCGACTGGTCGATGCCGGCAACGCCGTTTTTAAGAACGGCCAGAAAAAGGCTTGCAATCCGCTGCCGCGGCATATCGGTAGCAAGACACGGCAGAAGCTTTTCCAGAAACCTAAGCTTTTCGGCGGCTTTGAGTTCCGATATCCTGATAAGTGCCTGATTCATAAGCTTTCTCTGCCGCATCGTTCCTTCGAAATCCGGACCGCCTCCGCTGACGCGGGAATAGGCAAGGGCTTTATCGCCATTGATGCGGCCTGCGCCGGATTTTAAGTCAAGTGCTTTCGCCTCTTCCGATGTCAGCGAAAGGTCTACCCCGCCCATATAATCGATTATTTCCGCAAGTTTTTCAAGCTCGGCCTCAAAGCGCCCGTCGGCTTTCAGTCCGAACTCCTTTTCTATTGTTTCTGCGAGGAGCGCAGAACCGCCCAGTTTAAAGGCTTCGTCAAGGCGGCCGCTGCCGTGTCCCGGAACGCTTACATAAAGCTCCCTTAAAAATGCAACCGTTCTTATAAGCCCTTTGGAGCTGTCATAGCTTAAAAGCATTATCGCTTCGGGCTTCCGCTCTTTACTGTCCGAGCCTTTTTCCCAGCCCACCAGCAGTATGTTGAGTACTCCGCTTTTGCCGAAAGGCGCTTCCGAGTCGGAAAAGTCTGGCTTCAAATTTTCGCCGGACGCTTTTTCGGCCTGGCCTCCCGAGCTTTTGCCATAATCCGGACTTTTGGCATCTCCCTGAGCGGCGGCAGGTTTCTGTTCGGGCAGGGCTGCTTGGATTTTTGAAAGCCAAAGGCAGGCGAAAATCACCGCAAAAAAAGAAACGGAAAAAAATACGCAAAGTAAAGAAATCAGTATTTTTCTCCATGTCTTTTCAGCCCCGGATCGACGGTTCATTATTTAAGCATCCTCCGCAAAGACTTGTTTCTCATACCGCATTATACCCACAGCTTTGCTTTGAGAAACATTAAGACTCCTAGGCACTCTGAGAAACGGCCCCCTGAAGCTCCGTTATCGCCTTCTCGCATGAGTTAGCTTCTTCCGGAGTCCTGAAAGTGGGCACAAGGTCTTTGAGCGCGGCTACAACAATGTCGCCGTCTTCGGTTTTGACGGCCTCTGAAAGTAGCCTTATTCCACGCTCAATGTCGGAAAGGCTCACTCTGCTCCTCTGTTTTTCCGTAAATATTTTTTTGCTCTTTGTGGCGCAGCTCTCGTCCTCCTTAATGAGCAGCTCTTCGTAGAGCTTTTCGCCGGGGCGGAGACCGGTCTCCACTATTTCTATGTCCTTATACGGCACATAACCCGCAAGCCTGATGAGATTCTCTGCAAGCGTCAGTATTTTTACCGGCTTTCCCATATTAAGAACGTATATTTCGGATTTCTTTGCCATAGCCCCCGCCCGGAGCACCAGTGAAACCGCTTCCGAGATCGTCATGAAATAACGTATTATCCTCTTGTCCGTTATGGTCACGGGACCGCCGCTTGCTATCTGGTTCATGAACAGCGGGACGACCGACCCGTTCGAGCCCAGCACGTTGCCGAATCGAACCGCCACGAATTCCGTCCTGCAGTCCAAATTTTCCGAAACCGCTTGCATCATCATTTCGCAATAACGCTTTGTCGCGCCCATTACATTCGTAGGGTTTACGGCTTTATCGGTCGATATCATCACAAATTTTTCGCAGCCGAAAACAGGGGCGAGCTTAAGCAGATTAAACGTCGGGAAAATGTTGTTCTTCACCGCTTCCCCCGGGCTGTGCTCCATAAGCGGAACATGCTTGTATGCCGCGGCGTGAAAAACTATTTCGGGACGATAAATTTCCAAAACTCTTCTGAGCCTTCTTTCGTCCCTGATGGAGCCTATCTCGACCTGAAAATCGAGGCCTGCCCCGTGAATATGCTCCAGCTCCTTCTGAAGTATGTAGGCGCTGTTTTCAAACATATCGAAAATTATGAGCTTTCTGGGCCCGTAATTTGCGACCTGGCGGCAGAGCTCCGAGCCGATCGAGCCTCCTCCTCCGGTTATCAGCACCACTTTGTTCTTAAGAAAGGTCTTGATTTCCTCCGAGTCCAGGCTGACGCTGCTCCTGCCCAAAAGATCTTCGGGCTTTATGTCGCGTACGGAGGCGGAAATGTTCACGCTTTCCGCATTGTCGTTCAGAACCGATTCAGGCAGCAGCTTAAGACGGTAGGGAAGCTCGGAGCAAAGCTCGATTATCTCCCGCTTTCTTGCTTCGTCAAGAGAGGGTATGGCCAAAATCACCTCGCTCACGGGAGAATCCTTCAGGATTTCGGCTATGTCGCTTATAGGGCCGCAAATCTTTGCCCCGTGCAGCCTTTTCCCGATTATTTCGGCGTCGTCGTCGATGAAGCACCAGACCCTGTGCGGGCTCCTTTTGTTTCTTCTTATCTCTTCGTACAACAGCTCGCCCGCGTTCCCTGCTCCGATAACGGCAATATGTTTGAAACTTTTTGAGACTATCGAGCGGTCTTTTCCTGCTTTCAGAACCTTCAGGAAAATGCGTGTTCCGCTATTGACGAGAAAGGAGCCTAGCGAAACGATCGGCATATGGAACGAGCCCAAATCCGGCTGCTTCAGGATTATGGCGTTTATGCCGAGGTACGATGCGCAGCCGCAAAGGGTGCCCCCAAGAAGCGCCAGATATTCGCGCGCCTCGGCATGCCGCCAAAGGCTGTCATATGTTCTGAAAACGGCCTGGACTGTAAATATGCATACCCCGAGCGTTGCCGCGCCCCAAAAATAATCGGCGGCGCTTATAAAGCCGTCTGCTGGCATCAGCATGCGGACAGCAATGGATACCGCAGCAAAGGAAAGCATATCGGCAATCGGCATAAGGAGTCTTCGAACGCCTTTGTTCTTTTTCAGCAGCTTCAAACGGAGCCCTCCGAATCTCTTATTTTAGCTTTCAACATGAGATCATTCATAGATTTTTGCAGCATTTCTCCACGTCCGCCCAAAATAAGCATTGCGCGCGAATAATCCTTATACGCTCCGCCGGTGCCGTGGACATCACTGCCCAGGGCATTGACGAAGCCCCCGTCAATCCATTTATAGTACCTGCCGCGCCTTGTCAGCGAAACAAGGGCCGAGGCGTTTATCTGCCCTTTTATATTAAGCCGGAAAAGTTCCTCTATTTCTTCGGGAGAGTATCTTTCAACATGGGCCAGAATCACATTCAGGCGCCGCTCCGATCTTGTGCGCAGCAGGGAATCGATAAGCCTTGCCGTCCAGGGCTCCTGCGGCATTTCTATAAGGATATTGCCGCTTTCGCCTATTCCGAACATTTTGAGCTCCGGAAGGGCGTCCAGGCCTTCGCAAAGTCTCACTTCCGCTCCCGGAACTATTTTTACACTGCTTCCGAGGCTTTCAACAAGCGCAAGAGCCTCGTCCCTGCGCTCGAAGAAGCTTGTCGTGCTGTGGCGCTCAGGATAGAAATGCGGAGTTGCGACAATGCAGCTGATTCCGGCGGCTTGAGCCGCCTCAAGCTGCCGGAGCGCCGTCTCGGCGCAATCGCACCCGTGGTCAGCTCCCGGCAATATGTGCGCATGAAAATCTATGTAATTGCCTTTCATTTTTCGCCGCTTCCCTCGCCTTTTCCCTGTTCAGCCTCTGCTTCCTGACCTTGCTGAAAAGCCGATCTTTTCACTTCCGCCGCTTGCGGATGCCAATGAGACATGCGTCTCCTCGGTCTTCATTCTATATGCGTATCCGTATTGGCCGTACTTGCCGTAGCGTTGCCCGTAGCTCCCGTAGGCACCGTAGCTGCGGCTCTTTTTGGGGTCGTAGTCGTTCAGTATGAAGCCGAGAACGTTCGCTCCCAGCTGATTCATGGTAAATACCGCCCTGCGTACGTCCTCTATGCTTGTATCTCCCGCACGGACCACAAAGATATGACCCTGCACCTCGGGTATAAGCAGCGCAGTGTCCGTAACGGCGCCTATCGGCGGCGTATCGATAAATATATAGTCGAAGTGCGGTTCCAGAACTTCAATTATGCCGTGGAGCCTTGCTGACGAAAGCAGCTCAGCGGGATTTGGGGGGATATTTCCGGACGGCAGCACGGCAAGATTCTCATACTTTGTCTTGCAGGCAAAAATCTGCCCCTCGTTTTCCGGAACCGACAGCCCTGCAAGCTGCTCGGAAAGCCCCTGTCTTTCTCGCAGCCCGAACACGTTCTTAAGCATGGGCCTGCGTAGATCCGCGTCTATTATCAGCACCCTTTTCCCTGTCTGCGCCATGGAAATCGCAAGGTTTATGCAGGTAAGGGATTTGCCCTCATGCTCCAGCGCGCTTGTGAAGGCTATTTTTTTGCAGCCTTCTCCGGGACTTAAGTACATGATATGCGTCCTTGCCGATTTGTATGCCTCCTTTGCCGCGAAAGGGGTTTCCTCGGTCATCAGGAGCCTGATTATCCGCTCGTAGACTGAAGCTGCCGAAACGGCGCTTTTGTTTTTTTTCTTACCCATCTCAGCGCCCCCCGTTTTCCCCGTAAAGTCTTGGAATCACGCCTAGCACGGGTATCTCAAAGATTTCCGTAAGGTCTTCTTCCGAACGCACCGCAGTATCCGTCATCTCAAGCACCAGGACAAGAATAACGGCAAGCACCAGTCCTGCGGCTATTCCGGCGGCGGTGTTTACCGCGATGTTCGGCGAGGTCGGCTTGTCTGGAAGAACGGCGTAATCGATTACCTCTACGGCGCCCGCTTTTACTACCCGTTTGATTTCGGACGGCACTACGTCGGCTATCGTATTGGCGATTTTTTGCGCCAGCTCCGGGTCCGTGTTTGTAATCGTCACGCTGAAAGCCTCCGTGTCGTTTATAGACGAGGCCGTGAGCATTTTCCGCAGCTCGGAAGAAGAACAGATTCCTCCCAGCCGCTCGGACACCTGGTCGAGCACCGAGTTGCTCTTGAGAATGACTATATATGTTCCCACCAGCTTTTGGGAAGTCAGCAGGTCTCCGGAGGTTATGCTGGTTCCCGAGCGGTTTTCCTGATTATATACATACATGGAAACAGAAGCGGAGTAGCGTTTCGTCATAAACCATTTTGAAAACGAAAAGGCCGCGCCGCCCAGTATCGCCATAAACAGTATCAGAACCCAAACCCTTTTCCACAGAATAAAAAGCACACGCCTCAAATCAAGCTCTATAGTCATATCCCTATTTCTCCAGTCTTTTTCGATAGATTGTCCCGCTCTTTACGCGGGCAATTTGCCCGACGATAAATATATAACATATTAGGAAAAATTTGTAAAATAAAACTTTTCCGTAATATTCGACTCCTATCAACATCTTATGAGAAAAGGTTCCGGTTTGTGACTTAAGGCGGCATCTTCCGACCTGCGCAAAAAATGTGCGGAAATAATAACGACACCGATTTTATGCCTCTTTTCGGCAAAAAATCGGTGTCGTATGCTTCTGTTTCAGTCTTCCATCTGCTTGCCCAGAAACCTTGATACCATCTGGGCCAGCTTGTTTTCAACCTCGCCCAGCGCAGGAGCGCCTTCCGGCGTGAGGAAAAGCACCGAGCCCATCAAATCGCCTCCCGAAATTATCGGAGCGGCTATCGCAACGCTGTATGCTGTCACTCCGTCGGCGGGAGAAATCCCTTTTTCCCCGTTTCGCCGCTGATAAAGCTGTCTTTCCTCAAGTATCTGCTCCAGCTCCTGGCTTATTCTTTTTTCGTTTAACTCTCGTTTCGGAACCCCGAAAACCGATATGATGTTATCCCTGTCCGTCACCGCCGTAATGCAGCCCGTTGTTTTGTTCAGCGTTTCGCAGATCTGGGACGCGAAATCGGTCAGCTCCCCTACCGGGGAATATTTTTTAAATATGACTTCGCCGTCCTTTTCAGTGAATATTTCCAGCGGGTCGCCCTCGCGTATCCGCATTGTACGGCGTATCTCTTTAGGTATCACCACCCTGCCCAGGTCGTCGATCCTTCTAACTATTCCAGTTGCTTTCATATATTAATTCTCCCCTAAATATTAATAATTACGGTAATATTGTCTTTGTCGAAAATAGTATTTGCATCAAAAGGAATTCTATACAAGCTTAACGAACCGATATTTTTAATTCTGTTTCCTTTATCCGCAAAAGAAACGCCGTTAACGTCAAGGCCGGAAAAACACACTATGTTTCAGAGAATATACTGTATCGAACCGGAATATAGATGTTAGGAGAATTTTTCATGAACGAGCGCGAAATAATCATAAATCTGATAAAAAACAACATTAGTGAGATGCAGGAGACCATCGACAGTTTATACATATCATGCAACTCCTGTACAAAAAACATGCTGCTGAATCGCCTCCGCAGGAGCGTAGCCAATCTCTCCATGCTGGTGCAGGGCTTTGAGAGCGGCCAGCATTCGGCCGCTTTTAATGGTACGGAAAATCCGCAGCAAAACCCAGCCGGAGCGTTTACGCTCGCAGAGCTCTCAAAGTATAACGGCAGAGACGGGAATCCGGCCTATGTGGCGGTAAACGGAACCGTGTACGACGTGACAGACAATGCGGCTTGGGGCGCGGCGACGCATTTTGGGCTGACCGCAGGAAGGGACCTGACTGGTGAATTTGCTTCCTGTCACGCCGGTCAGCCAGTCCTGAACCGGTTGAAAGTTGTGGGGAAAATGGCAGATGAGCGACTTGAATTATGATTGCAGGAACATAAAGATAAAATCGGAGACGGCATCCGTGCTTGTACAAAAGGCTATTGCCGCCATAGGCAAAAATGAAATTAAAAAGGGCAATCTGATATGGCTTGAGCTAACCGGGTGCTCGGGCAATATTATATCTCTCCTTAACGGCGCCGATCCTGATTTTCGGAACTTGGCGACGCAAATGGTCAATTTTGTCTACGACAACAGCCTGATGGCCGCCGAAGGCGAGCTTGCCATGGATAAGCTGTTTGGAGCAATCGGCAGCGATTTTATTTTAGCCGCAGAGGGGGCCGTTTCAACAAAAAGCGACGGTTTGTTTAACATTATCGGCAGATGGAGGGGGAGGCCCGTTACAGCTTTAGACGCCGTAAAAAAGCTCGGCGAAAAGGCGGCGCATGTAATTGCCGTGGGCACCTGCGCTTCAAGCGGCGGCATCTCTGCTGCGCGGCCGAATCCGTCCGGCTGCGCGCCTGTTCAGAGCCTGCTTAACCGTAAGGTTATAAAATTGCCGGGCTGCCCATGCCACCCTGACTGGTTTTTGGGGACGCTCGCGTACACGCTTCTGTTCGGAGAGCCGGCACTGGACGGCGCTGGAAGGCCGCTCATGTTCTACAGCACCTTGATCCATGATATTTGTCCCAGAAGGCCATTTTTTAATCAAGGAGTGTTTGCATCCCAGCTGGGGGAGGAAACCTGCATGTTCAAGCTGGGATGCCGCGGTCCTGTCACCAGGGTTGACTGCCCGATCAGGAAGTGGAACAACCATGTCAACTGGCCCATCGGAGCCAATACTCCGTGCATCGGCTGCGCCATGTTTGGCTTCCCTGACAAGATGGAGCCATTTATAAGCTACGATATAGCCCGATAGGAGTGATTGCAACGAAAAGAGTCATCATTAATCCTGTCACACGGATCAGCGGTTTTTTGGAGATTGACGCAGTTATAGAGAGCGGCATTGTGTCAGACGCCAGAACCGAGGGACTGCTGTTTCGAGGCTTTGAGAAAATGCTGGAGGGCAGAAGCCCCCTTGACGCTATATATTTCACTCAGC
>JAJUGN010000065.1 GCA_029265975.1 Clostridiales bacterium | reverse complement strand
TTAATGACGGCCGCTCTGCCTCGCCCGTCATGAGAGGTGTCATTTCCGACGTACACGCCGCCGGAAATGACAGATTTGACTTTTTTCCGCCATTCGCGGCGGAAATTCTGCGAAGCTTTTTTGCTGTAAACAAGATCTTTGACAAGCTGACTAACGGGGCGCCCGGGGGGCGCCCCGTTAGTGTTTATTATTAATTGAACATGGCGCTTTGTTCGAATGCGCTTAAAAAAATAGAGTTTTTTTGAAAATTACTGTTTACAAATCGAAAAAGCATGTTATAATAACAGTAATAATTCTTATTATTGTTTTGGGGGCCATATGAAAAATCGAAAGCACAGCCGAAAACGGGAAGCAATACTGGGCGCGCTTCGCTCCACGAAAACGCATCCTTCCGCGGAATGGATATACGCGCAGCTCAAGCCCCTCTACCCGGACCTCAGCCTGGGAACCGTTTACAGGAATCTGTCGCTGTTTCGCGAGGAGGGCCGGATTATAAGCGTCGGCACCGTAAACGGCCAGGAGCGTTTTGATGCCGACACCTCGCCCCATGCGCACTTTGTCTGCGACAGGTGCGGCGCGGTAATCGATATGGACGTCGAGTTCGCTTTCGATCCCTGCAAAGCGGCTTCGGCCTTTTCCGAAGGCTCCATAGACTACTGCGAGGTAGTTTGCCACGGCAGATGTCATAAATGTATCGAATAAGCGCTCTGCGCTCATAAATATTAAAACAATAGTTTTACGGAGGTATTAATATGAAAAAATGGGTATGCACAGTATGCGGTTACGTTCACGAGGGGGCCTCGGCTCCCGAAGCCTGCCCCGTATGCAAGGCCAAGGCCGATAAGTTCAAGGAGGCTCCCGCGCAGGCGGGCTATGCTTCCGAGCATGTCATAGGGATCGGCGCCAAGGATAAAATCGACGAGGAGGTTTACAAGGGCCTTCTGGATAATTTCAACGGCGAATGCTGCGAGGTCGGTATGTACCTTGCAATGAGCCGCGCCGCGGACCGAGAGGGATACCCCGAAATCGCCGAGGCCTTCAAGCGTTACGCTCTTGAGGAGGCCGACCATGCCGCGAGATTTGCTGAGCTTTTGGGCGAGGTGGTAACCGCGAGCACGAAAAAGAACCTTGAAATGAGGGCCGGAGCGGAGGCTGGGGCCTGCGGCGGCAAATGCGACCTCGCCGCGCGCGCAAAGCAGCTGGGCTACGACGCCATACACGACACGGTGCATGAAATGGCAAAGGACGAAGCGAGGCACGGCGCGGGCTTTTCGGGACTTCTCAAGCGTTACTTCGGAGCATAAAAAACACTTTGGTCTTAATTCTAAACAAATTAACTGTTTTATTACCGGGATACCTGATCGGCTGAGTGGGGCGAATCGAGCAATTCGCCCCACCCTTTTTATATAAAAATATGCCGTAAATAAAAACGGCAAATGAATTACATGCAGGCTCGTCCTTCAAAATCCCGGCCTTGAGAAGGAGCCCTGCGCCGGTTTTCCGCGGGCTTTTCATCTCCTCGGAACCGGCGGCTTCCTATGCTTCGGGCATATTATTTTGACAATCCGAAAAAATACGCAAGGGTATTGTTCAAAAAAACTGAATCTGTTCACTTTTATGGCGCCCCTAATGTGTTTTTTGATGAAGCGCCACTTAAGAAGCTTTTTGCGCGGCGTTCCTCCGCCCGAATTTCCCATGCTCGGGGAAAATAAAAATATTTTATAAAAAAATGCAAGATAATAAAATACTTCCTGCATCAAATAATATATTTTTTAATCAATTGGATAATTTTTTACCGGTTGGACGGGATGCCGTTTTCAAGTTTCGAGCTTTTAGGGTGGGGGCTCCTCAGAGGGCTTCCTGCCCTTTTTACAATTCGCTATAAAAATAGCTATATTTTTTTAAGAATTTATCCGATAATATGGTAGATAAGGAGGTGCGCTATGGTTTCTGAAACAGTAAACAAAATTCTGAAAGCAGAAAAGCAGGCTGAGGAAAGAATAATGCTTGCCCGGAAAGACGCGGAGCGTCTTATCGCAAAGGCAAGGGAGGACGCCGAGGCCGAGAAGGAAAAGAAAAGAGCCGAAGCGAGGGAAAAAGCTTCCGCGATCAGAGCCGGCAACAAGGCCGCTCTCGATGAGATCATCGAAAAAAACAAAAAGCTATTTGACGAAAGCGTATCGGAAATAAAAACCCTCTCCAGAGGAAGGACTGATACGGCGGTAGACCTCGTCATTTCAAGACTTATCTCATGAATATGCTTTTTGTTTATATGGGAGGTGACAGTATATTTGGCTAAACTGGCAATGAAAAAAATAGAAATTGCAGCGCTGATCGAAAACCGCAAGCAGATAGCGGAGCTTCTGCAGCGGCGCGGCATCATGGAGATTTCCGAGCACTCCGGCGAGGAGCTCAAAAGGATAAGCACCGCCGAAAGCGTTTCGCAGTTTGAAAAGGGAATCAGCGTCGCCACTCAGGGACTTTGTATTTTGGACGAATACGCTCCGAGAAAAAAATCTTTGCTCTCGTCCATGGTTCTGACCCCGGTGGACCCCTCCAAGTACAAAAAATATATCGTTCAGAGAGAGAAGCTGCTTTCTCTGTGCTACGACCTTATTGGCTGGCAGAAAAGCATTTCCGATTTGAAGGCAGAGACGGCGAGGGTTCAGGCGCATATCGACGCTCTTAAAATATGGCTGGGTCTTGACGTGCCCATGCAATTCAAGGGCACCGAGTCCACACGCTGCTTCATAGGAACCGTTCCCAATCAGCAGACCGCGTCCGATATCCTTATAAAAATAGCCGGCATAAACCCGGATCTGGATATGGTTGACATAGAGGTGGTTTCTTCGTTTAAGGAACAGACCTGTATAGCGGCCATCTGCCACGCCGACATAGCCGCCGATTTTTTGAACGCTCTGCGCGAGATCGGCTTCGTGCAGCCCTCTGACCCTGCGAAAACCGAGCCCCGGACAAAGCTTTCCCAGCTTGAAAACGAGCTTGTCAGAATCCGTTCGGAAATTGAGCAGAATCAAAACAACATCAAGTCCCACGCCGACAAGGCGAACGACCTCGAATTCCTGATAGATTACCTGACGATGCGCCGCGACAAATATCTGGCGTACCAGAAGCTGGGTTTTACAAAAAACGTCTTCGTAATCTCCGGTTATGTACCGGAAAAATACGCCCCTTCACTTGTGAGCGAGCTCGAATCCAAGTTTGACCTTTCGGTGAGCCTCGCGGACCCGGAGGAAGACGAGGATGTTCCCGTTCTTCTCCAGAACAACGGTTTTGCCTCCCCTGTGGAGCCCATAACCGAAATGTTCGCAACGCCCTCCAGGAAGGATCTCGACCCCAACTCGGTTATGGCGTTTTTCTACTATCTGTTTTTCGGGCTTATGCTTTCCGACGCCGGCTACGGTCTTATAATGATTATTTTCACTTCCATAGTTCTGAGCCAGAAGCCGCTGAAGGAAGCCACCAAAAAAACAATGAAAATGTTTTTATTCTGCGGAATATCCACGTTTTTCTGGGGAGCGATGTTCGGAAGCTGGTTCGGCGACATAATACAGGTTGTCGCAAGGCAGTTCTTCAACATAGACATTCCCACTCTCGCTATCTGGTTTGAGCCTATAAAAGATCCGATGAAGCTGCTGCTTTACGCGCTCGGCTTCGGCACAATCCACCTCTTCTTCGGGCTTGCGATCAACTTTGCGAAGCTGTGGAAGGACGGCCGGAAGCTCGATGCGGTTCTCGACGTAGTCCCGATCTACATCTTCGTTATCGGAGCAATTCCGCTGGCGGTTCAGATTCTGGTTTCGGTCCCCCAGAGCCTTATCGAAATCGGCAAGTACATGGCCGTAGCGGGAACCGTTCTAATAATATTCACTTCGGCGAGAAGCTCCAAAAACATTATCGCCGTCTTTTTCGGAGGACTTTACGGCCTTTACGGCATTGCCTCGGGATACCTCAGCGACATACTCTCCTATTCGCGTCTGCTCGCTCTGGGCCTCGCCACAGGCAGCATCGCGAGCGTCGTCAATCTCCTGGGCTCGCTGCCCGGCAACAAAATACTTAAGGCGGCGGTGCTTGCGATTGTTTTCGTTCTGGGTCATGCGCTGAACATGGCCATCAACCTTCTGGGGGCCTACGTCCATACGAACAGGCTTCAGTTTGTTGAGTTCTTCTCAAGGTTTTACGAGGGCGGAGGCAGAGCTTTTGCCCCCCTGAAAGCAAACACTAAATATATATATATCAAGGAGGAAATATAAAATGATTAATCTGGGTCTTGCACTTGCAATATTGGGAGCGGCTTTGGCGGCTCTTCTGGGCGGAATTGGATCGGCAATAGGCGTCGGACTTGCGGGCGAAGCGGCCGCGGGAGTGCTTTCCGAGGATCCCAGCAAATTCAGCAAAATGATCATTCTTCAGCTTCTCCCGGGTACGCAGGGAATTTACGGGCTCCTTACGGCCATTTTCGTTCTCAGCCAGATCGGCGCTCTCGGCGGAAAACCGATTGACCTTGCGGTTACAAAAGGCATGATGTATCTTGCGGCCTGTCTGCCGATAGGCCTCGTCGGACTGTTTTCCGCAATAGCTCAGGGCAAGGCTTCCGTCGCCGCCATCGGTCTTGTTGCCAAGAAGCCGGACGAAAGCGGCAAGGCCCTCACAATACCCGCGATGGTCGAAACGTACGCGATTCTCGCGCTTCTTATTTCTATCCTTACTATAATCAACTTAAAGTAAGGTGACTGAAATGAGCGGTTTGGAAAAAATCATACAGAAAATCGAACTGGACTGCAAAACCGAATGTGACGGCATCATAGCAAACGCCGAGGCCGAGGCGAAGGAAATATTGGACAGCGCCTCCCGCGAGGCGGAGCTCATAGGCGCGGAAATCGTCGACGCCGCCATGAAGGAAAACGAGAAAGAGCTGGCTTTTGTGAACTCAAAGGCCGAGCTGGACCGCAAAAAAGGCATTCTGGCGGTGAAAATCGACATCGTAAACTCGGTCATAAAAACCGCTTTGAGCAAGCTCAAGGAGCTGCCGGACGAGGAATACTTTGAGAAAATAACCGCCCTGGTGCTGAAGTACGCTCAGAATGGCTCGGGCACGCTTTGCTTCTCAAAACGCGACCTCGGCCGCATTCCGGCGGGCTATGAACTCTGCCTCAACGGAAAGCTCAGCGACGGCTTTTCCCTGAAGATCTCCTCTGAGCCAGTCGATATCGACGGCGGCTTCATTCTGGTGTACGGGGACGTGGAGCAGAACTGCTCCTTCGACGCTCTGCTGGCCTCGTCTACCGATGAAATCAAGGATGAGCTTTACGGGCTGTTATTCAAGAGGGACGGAGTATGAAGGATACAGCCTATACTTTTGCAGTATCCAAGCTGAGGGCTGTTGAAACCCGGCTTCTGAACAATTCCGATTTGGAGCAGCTCATAAACGCCCCCGACTACGAAGGCGCCGTGGCAATCCTGCGGGAAAAGGGTTTCATCGGCGAAAACGAAGATGTCCAGTACGCTCTCAAGGATCAGATTGAGGACACCTGGAAGCTTTTGTGCGACATTTCGCCCGACAAGGATATAATAGAGTTTTTGGTCGCGAGAAACGACTTCCATAACCTTAAAGCGGCTCTCAAGGCTTTTGTTTCCCAGGATACGGCCTCGAACTATTATATGGTTCCTTCAGCAGTCCGCCCCGAGCTCGTCAGGGTCGCTGTTTCCAACAAGCGCTTCGGAGATTTGCCTGTTTTTCTGAGGGACGCTGCCGAAAAGACGTACGCCGTTTTAGTGCGGACTATGGACGGTCAGCTTGCGGACATCATGATTGACGCTTTCACGCTTGAGGACATGCAAAGGCGCGCCGAGCTTTCCGGAAACGATTATCTCCGAAAGCTTGCGGAGCTTTACTCTGTCACCGCGAATATAAAAACGGCCTTCCGGGCGGCCAAGACCGGCAAAGACGAGCAGTTCCTGAAGACCGCCCTGTGCGAAACAAAAACGATGAACAAGTCGGCCCTTGTGCAGGCTGCCAGGAAAGGGCCCGAGGAGCTTTTGGGCTATCTCCTCGATTCGAGCTACAAGGACGCGGCCGAGGCCATAAGGCTTTCGCCCTCGGCTTTCGAGAAGTGGTGCGACGACACCGTCATGGCGCACCTTAACAGCGCGAAGTACAAAAGCTTCGGGGTTGAGCCGCTGATAGCTTACTATATCGCAAAGGAGCGCGAGGTTAAGACCGTCCGGATAATCCTTTCGTGCAAGCATAACGGTTTCGGCGTCGGAGCGATAAAGGAAAGGGTGAGGAAGCTTTATGTATAAAGCGGCCGTAATTGGCGACAAGGACAGCATTTACGGTTTTGCCGCCCTTGGACTTGAGGTGTTCCCGGTTTCGGATTATTCAGGCGCGGCAGCCACGCTTAAGAAGCTCGCGGACAACAGCTATGCCGTCATATACGTCACGGAAGCTCTCGCCGCGGCTATGCCAGATGAAATAGACAAATATAAAAACAGGGTAATGCCGGCAATAATTCTTATACCGGGCATCACCGGCAACACCGGCGCCGGTCTTGCCAACGTAAGCAAAGCGGTAGAGAGAGCCGTCGGCTCAGATATATTGAATTAGGAATGAGGTGCAAAGTTTGAGCAGCGGTACAATATTAAAAGTATCAGGACCTCTTGTAATAGCGGAAGGCATGCG
>JAJUGN010000058.1 GCA_029265975.1 Clostridiales bacterium | reverse complement strand
GCTTTGGGCCTCAGACTGTCGAAAAAGCCCAAAGGGCTTTTTCGACAAGGGGGTTGCATGGCGGACGCTCTGCCGCGCCCGTCATGAGAGGTGTCATTTCCGACGTACACGCCGCCGGAAATGACAGATTTGACTTTGTTTCCGCCATTCGCGGCGGAAATTCTGCGAAGCTTTTTTGCTGCAAACAAGTTCTTCGGCAAGCCGGGGCCCAAAGCCGACACCGGCTTTGGGCCTGTTCATTATTATTCTGAAAAACTCGGCGTTTAAGCTGAGATAAACATATTACAAAACAAAAATGATAATTTACAATAAATATATCCCCCGTGGGAGCTTGCGTGTACAATTCATATTGCGGTATAATCAAGGCGAAGTAAGAGATGCTCCATTACTCCTCGCGTAAACGTCGCCCGCAGGTCGAACACTGCGGGCGATAGTATTTATGAAAAAAGTCCGCGTCGTGCGGACTCGGCATATGCGTGAAGATCTGCCCCGCGTCAGTACTGGAGATAGTCGAAAAATAGTCCGGGCGGGACGGACTCGACTAATATATGGCATCGGAATCCGAAAGGGCGTCGCCGGCCGGCTGCGCCCTTAAATATTTTGTTCGGAAGTCAGAATATCATTTCGGCGGCTGCGAGCATTACCGCAAGGAGAGCGAAATTGACGATGCTGAACACAAGAAGATACCTTCCTCTTTTAGCGTTCGGGCCGGAGCAGTAAAGCTTATAGGAAATGAGGCTCGCAAGCGACGCCACGGGCGTTCCAAGCCCGCCGATATTCGTGCCTATTATGAGCGCGCCCGCGTTTTTTGTGAAGGAAGACAGCATGATCGCCGCCGGCACGTTGCTTATAAACTGGCTGAACAGAGCCGACACTATAATTTCCCGTCCGGCAAGAGCCTTTGAAATAAGCGCGCTGACGGCGCCGATCCTTGCTATGTTTCCCGCAAAAATAAAAAAGCAGACGAAGGTTAAAAGCAGTATGTAATCGATACCTGCGAGAATTGTTCTGTCCCTGAGGAAAAAAACGGCCAGAACCAAGGCCAGGCATACGATGCAGTTTATAATATTGAACACGCCGAGCAGGCAGATTGCAAACAGCCCCAGATAGATGGCCGCATCGGCTTTATTGACGGCCGAATCTCTTTCAGGCTTCGGCGGCTTTATTATGCCTCCGGGAGCAAAAAGCATTATCGGAACAATGAGAGCAAGGCTTATGAGCCCCAGAGGCAGAGTGACGGAAAAAAACGCCCTTATGTCAAGATTGTACTCGGAAAACAAAAATAAGTTCTGCGGATTGCCGACAGGCGTAACGAGGCTGCCAAGATTAGCCGCGACGGTTTCCATCACCACTATGAATATCAGCCTTTTCTCGCTGTCGTTTCTGAATATGTCCATGGTCAGAGGCACCATCGTAATCAGGGCGACATCGTTCGTTATCAGCATCGCAAGAAAAAAGCAAAGGAGAACGAGCAGCATTCCGAGGCTCCTTGCGTCATTTGTTTTAGAGAGGAGCGATGCGGACAGGCGCTCGAAAATACCCGTGCTTTTTATTCCCGCGACTACGGCCAGGAGGCAGAAAAGCAGCGCCAGCACATGAAGGTTCAAATAGGCGGCATATTCCCTGGACGGCGGAACAAAAAACGCCGAAACGAGAGCGCAGAGAACCGTTATTACAAATACCGCCTCTTTTTTAATGAAACCGGATATGCTTTCCATCATTTCTTTCCTTCCGCTGCAAAAAAGCTTGGGCGAAAACGCCCGCAAGGATTTTATCAGCTGAAGAATCGTTTTACAAGAAAAAAATAGGCTTTTGGAAATGAAAATGCATTTTAGCGCAGAACAGCGCCGCAAAATGATGAATTTCGGCGCGGTTTTTATTTTTTTACAGCCCGAAGCATCTCCGGTTCAAATTTGACGGATTTTGTGATATTATTGTTCAGAACAAATGACCTTTTGCGTTTATATGGCCCGATGACGGCAAGAACAGAGGAGTACATAATGAAAGAGCGGCATATCGGCATTGACTTTCTGCGGATATTGTCAATGTTTTTGGTTCTGGTTCTGCATATTCTCGGACAGGGCGGCGTGATAGCCGCTCTCGATCCCGCGTCTGCCAAGTACAAGGCCGTCTGGCTTCTTGAAATCTTCGCCTATTGCTCGGTGAACTGCTATGCTCTCGTCACCGGGTATGTTTCCGTTGACTCTAAATTCAGATACTCCAGAATCATCGTTCTATGGCTGCAGGTAGTTTTTTATACCGTTCTCATCACCCTTTGCTTTAAAACATTCATGCCGAACGCGCTTTGGTCCGGCGTCTTGACCGCGGCGCTTATGCCTGTAACCAAGGTGCAGTACTGGTACTTCACCGCCTACTTCGGCATGTTCTTTTTTATACCTTATATAAATATCCTGATCGCCGCTCTGAAAAAGCCGCAGTTCAAGGCGCTTGTTTTCGCCCTGGTGCTTCTCTTTTCCGTAATCCCCACCTTTGCCCAGGCCGATCTTTTCAGCATTTCAGGCGGATACAGCATGCTCTGGCTCGTCGTTCTCTACTTCATAGGCGCTTACATAAAGCTTTACGGCTCGGGCATGTCCGGCGGGAAGCTCCGCTATTTCCTGGGGTTTCTCTTTTTCATCCTCGTCTGCTGGTGCAGCAAGTTCATCCGTACAGGCATAAAATACAACCCGGATATGTTCATCGGCTACACCTCCCCGCTTATTGTCGGCGCGGCCGTATGTCTTTTTATTTTTTGCTCGAAAATATCATCTGTAGGAAGGCTGCCGGCATATCTGATAAGCACTTTTACCTTTTCGTCCTTCGGCGTTTACCTCATACATACGAACCCGCTTGTATGGCAGCTGCTTCTGACCAAACGCTTCGCCTCTTTCGCTTCCCTGGGCGTTTTCGCTCTTATCGCTGCGGTGCTAGGGACGTCGCTGGCCGTATATCTCGCCTGCTCCCTTGTCGATATTTTGAGGTCGGCGCTTTTCAGGCTGCTGAGAATCAATAAAATAGCTGAGGCGCTCGAAAAATCGGCGGGGCGGGCTCTGAAAGCATTGTTTTCCGCGGAAAAGGAACTTTCAGGAAGAAATTAGATCAAAACATTGCATATATTTGTATTATATTGTATAATCAACACGTCATTGTCATATATGTATTTTCCGGTAGGAGGACCCTCCGCTTGAAAAAGACCGCCCTTTTTTACGCCGGGATATTCGGAATCCCGCTCATATTGGCGCTGTCGATAATCTTATACGCCCTTATGACGTTTTCTCTCGAGGACGCCCCCCTCAGCATTTACGGGCTCTCCGATCTCGGCTCGCCGTGGCTGCAGAAGACCGAAAGCGGATACTCCCCTATCCCCTACCTTCCCGCCGATTTGAAGACCAGCAGAAGCACCGTGGTCATACAGAACACGATCCCTTCTGTTGTCGACAGAAATTCGGTGCTTGTGGTAAAGCTCCGTTTTCAGAAGCTCCGCGCATATCTTGACGGCAGGCTCATATACGAGGCAGGGTACACTGATAAAGCCCCTTTCGGCTTCGGCTTCGGTTTTCAGCGCAATTTCATACCCATACTTCACGGGTATGAGGGGAAGACCATAAGCCTTGAGTTTTTCTCTCCAATAGGCGCCGAAAGGATCAGTGTGGACTCCATTTTGTTCGGCAACGAGGTCGCTGCGTTTATAAGAATATTCAGTCAGAACTTCGTTCTGGTGCTTCTATGCATTATCACGCTTTTTGTCAGCGTATTTTTCTTTGTAATAAGCTATCTGATACGTTTTAAGTTTCCCGATGTCAGTTTCAGAGGAAATGTATTTCTCGGGCTTTTCTTTCTGCTCACGGCGTTCTGGCTTCTTACGGAATGCGACATGCTGCAATTTTTTGTCGGTCACAGAACGTTTTTTTACCTTATGTCCTTCTATTCTTTCATGCTCCTTTCCGTGCCTTTCCTGCTGTTTATAAACGAACTGTGCCATAAAAAAAGAAAGATTCTTCCCGCGCTCTGCCTGCTTTTTTCGATGAATTTCGTCGTATGCAATCTGCTGTACGTCTTTAATATTTTTGATCTTATTCAGACAATCGTTTCCACCCACGTTCTGATTGTTACATCCATTTTCTCAGTATTGTTTGTAAGCATTTCGGAAATCAGGGCACAGAACCGGGATATGAAGGAAATCACATTCGGCGTTGTCATTAT
This sequence comes from Clostridiales bacterium, assembly GCA_029265975.1. Taxonomy (GTDB): domain Bacteria; phylum Bacillota; class Clostridia; order Oscillospirales; family Oscillospiraceae; genus DUPK01. Next base: position 6,794 of record JAJUGN010000058.1, on the reverse strand, counting down.
TGCCATAACGGGCCTGATCTCGCTTGCCTATTACTATGATTCGAAGGTGGACTACTACTATTATTTCGGCTTCGGAATAATGCTGTTCAACCTGCTTATGGGCGCGGGGGCCTTCAAAAAAATTCTTTCACTTGTCAACGCGAGCATATCGGCCTCGACTTACAAGACGCTCGCATATACGGACTCCATGACCGGGCTCGGAAACCGCGCCGCTTTTTCGGAGGCTCTCGATAAAATCAACAGGGAGAAAAACTCCTTTTCCACTCTTGCGTTTATGATATTCGACATTGACAACTTAAAGCCCGTTAACGACACTCTGGGGCACATGTCCGGCGACGAGCTGATAAAGGGAGTCGCGGATTGTCTCAGAGTCGCTTTTTCAGGGGCAGGACAGTGCTTCCGCATAGGCGGCGACGAATTTGCCGTCATACTTGCCGGAGGCAGCGAGGACGAACTCGTAGACAGGCTCAGAACCCTCGATAAGTGCATTGACAAATACAACTATAACAATACGGGCAAAATCGCGCTTTCGCTCGGTTTTGAATTCTGCGGCGCGGATGAGCTTCTCAGCATGTCCGTCTACGACATCTTCAACCGTGCGGACGCCAAGATGTATGAGCATAAAAAGTCAAAGGAGCGTATCCAGGCCAATTGACCGGAAAGGTAAAACGGGGCGCGGTATTCGCGCCCCGTTTCAGCTTGTCGAAAAACTTGTTTACAGCAAAAAAGCTTCGCAGAATTTCCGCCGCGAATGGCGGAAACAAAGTCAAATCTGTCATTTCCGGCGGCGTGTACGTCGGAAATTACACCTCTCATGACGGGCGCGGCAGAGCGGCCGTCGTTAAACCCCCTTGTCGAAAAAGCCCTTTGGGCTTTTTCGACAGTCTGAACGGGGCGCGGTATTCGCGCCCCGTTTTTATTGCTTCAGCACTATGTTCAGAGCTTCGGCAAGCAGCCTTGCGGAGGCCGTCGATTCCTCAATCGTGTTCCCGTTGCAGCCTATTTCTATCAGCAGCGAGCCCGAAGCCGCATGCTCGTTATAGCGGTTCGGGGAAATCGTTATAGGCCGCGCAAGTCCGGGATATTTTGCGTTAAGAGCGGCCTGAAGCTTCACCGCAAGCTTCAGGTTTTCCTTCCAATGCGGATTTTCGAGGGTAGCCGTGCCCTTCCCCACCACCATCATTATCTGAGAAACGCTTTTGCCGTCTATGACCACGGAGGCTTTCACCGCGTTTCCGTTTGAGTCCGTGGCCGCGTCCCTGTGGATATCGAGGACGATTTTTATTCCCGGGTATTTTTTCAGATACGACGTTATCGCGCTCAGTGAGCGCTCATATGAGCCGGTATAGCTCGGATAGTCATAAACCCCTCGGTCGTGTATCACCGAATAGCCTTTTTCCTTGAGCGCCGAGCTCAGCTCCTCTCCCACCCTCAGTACGCCCTTGCCGATGTTATGGGCCCGGTACGCGCCCATTTCCTGATTCGAGCCTTCGTTTGCATAAGCTTCCGTGGCATGGGTATGTATGATCAGAATCAACGGTCCCTCTCCCGGCTTAATGTTCAGGGGTTCTTTCAAAATGGCAGCCGCGTCAACCGCTTCCGCTTCGCCCTTGAACTGAATTCCTTCGGCGGTGAGAGAAACCTCGGTTCGCGCCGGCATCTGCTCCTTAAGAGCTTCCTTGGCTGGCGCGGTATTGACCGGAGCCGTCTCGGCGGCTGCCTGCGGTTTTGTGGGCTGTCCGGCCGGCGGGGCCGAATTCTCCGGCGAGTTCCGGGCGGGTTTATCGTCCGAAAAAATCCGAAACGATATTGGCAATACCGCTTTTATGACGCTATCCCCCTCTGCTCCCTTCCTTAGCTCCAAAGCCAGCGCGGCGGCGAACAGCTTCTCGCTGCCCCCCGCCCATTTCGAAACGCTTCCGATTATTTCCGCGGCTCCCAAGGCAAAGATAATGTTGAGCGCAACAGCAAACCCGACGACAGGCGCCGTATTTCTGAAAGCCTTAGCCAGCGCCCGAAGCTTATAAACCCTTATGCCTTTATTGCGTCTTTTGTGGCTTCTCATTTCCCGCTACCTCCGCTTTTCGTAATATATATTATTCCCTTTATGCAAAATTATGACGGACAGCCTGTTGCGGCGAAAAAGCCATTGTGGTAAAATGCTCTGGAATATTAGAGACAGGAGCCGTCGTATGATATACATATATATGCCGTCGGGAGTTTGTTCGAAAGAATTTTTGATAGAGCTCGAGGGGGATAGGATTAAAAGGGTCTCCGTAAAAGGCGGCTGCAGCGGAAATCTCCAGGGCATCTCTCGCCTTGTAGAGGGAATGGACGTAAACGAGGCGATTTCCAGGATGCGCGGGATACGCTGCGGCAGCAAAAACACCTCATGCCCGGACCAGCTTTCCATAGGGCTTGAACGAGCCCTGAAGAGCAGAAACGCATACTGAATGCCGACCGTTTTTTGCCATCAGGATTATAATTTTCTTGTGATTATTTTTCCTTGAGAGGGCATACTTACAGCAGACAAAGCTTAAGGCGGCGGAATCCGCAAGTTTATCGCCTTAAGCAAGTCAGCAAATTCAGGAGGTGGATTGTGTGGACACAAATATGAGGTTTGCTCGCGGCATGGTTATCGGCATGATTGCTGGAGCGGCGGTAGGCGCAGCCCTGATGCCGAAAAAGAGAAACGGAAAGCACTATGCAGGCAGAGCGCTAAGGGCGGCAGGCGGCGTATTGGATCAGATTTCCGATATTCTGGGCGTATAGGAATATGGTCTTGCAGACAGAAAGCAAGGGCCGGCACAAGATGTGCCGGCCAATTTCAATATTGTCCGAAATCGCTTCCGCCATCTTCATAAATAATAAAAAAACAGTTGCAATTTGTTTTTCTCCGTGTTAATATATCTAGGCACGCATGCGCCTGTAGCTCAGCCGGATAGAGTGACTGGCTACGAACCAGTAGGTCAGGGGTTCGAATCCCTTCAGGCGTGCCAAGCGGAAAAAACCCGAAAATGCTTGAAATATCAGCATTTCCGGGCTTTTTCTTTTGTCTTATTTCGTAAAACTTCATAACAAATATATGCATTTAACAGCATTTAAAAGCATATTTTGCGTGTCAAAATCGTGTCAAAATAGCTAACTATGTTAATGTTACTTTGCACAAACCGGAAGCAAAATGTTTGTACACATTTTTCTTCAAAGCTTTAGATAAAAACAAGGGGAACGGAATTAATCCGCTCCCCGTTTTTGATGCTTAATCGTTATTCTCGTTCTTTACCGCTTCTTAGCATGCCAAAGCCGCAGGGTCAGTAACGATCCTGCGGCTTTTTTAATCATTGCCTATCTAAAAAAACAGCGGCACAGGCGGCAGCGGCGTCTGCGGGGTCTGCAGCGTCTTGGAGAACACATACTCACACCTCCGAAAATATTATCATTCCATCTTATTCGGCAATGAGCGACATGTTTCGAAGGAAAGCCGCCGTTGGAATCCGGGGCAACTCTGATGCACGCGCTTTGGCTCCCCTTCCGCTCCTTATGCCTTTTGACGACCCATGACTACCACTCGCCGTTTATTTCCGCGTCCACATGGTCGGAACCGAAATCCTTCCTGTCGAAATAATCAAAGCCGGCGCTGCCGAAGGTCGCGTCGACATTTATCCATCTGGCCTCCGAGGCGCTGTATACCTGGTTCCAGGCATGATCGCCCCAAGCGGTGCCGTCAAAGGCAACGCCGGATATGAACCGCACCTTTACTCCGACCGCCCTGCACATTGCGACATACAGACAGGCGTAGTCGAAGCACACCCCTCTTCTTGAACTGAACGCCTCGACGGCCCCGGAGGAAACTTTCGAGGAGTTCCTTGCTATTGCGGCGACCTTCTCCTTGTCGTACTTTATGTTTCTGCCTATCCATTTGTAAATAAGATGGGCCTTCTCCCTGTCGCGGCTTTCGCTCCCAACTATGCTTTTCGCGGCGGCGTCTATGGCTTCGTTTGATTTTATCGCTTCGTCCAGCGTGACGCCGTTGAAATATGTCAGCGAAAGAACCTCTCCCGTTTCCGGGTTGGAGCCCTCTGACCCTTTCTTCAGGGAATCGCGAAGGATTACCGGGATCTGTTTTGCGAGCCCTGAATTGAGAACCGGACTTAAGATTCCGTTTTCAACAAAGCGGTAAGCCGCGGACTTCTTCAGATAGGCGCTCAGCCGCGGATCGGGGCTGAGTCCTGCAAAGATGCTTAAAAGCAGCGAAAAGGCCAAAGCCATGCCGGCGGCTTTTGGAAGCTGCCATAAGCCGCCGGCAATTTTTTTCAGAGCCGTGTTCATCCCGAGGTAGGCAAGATAAACCCTTTTCGAAGCCGGCTCCATGACTTTTTTGAAAAAACGAACGCCCGGAATATGAATTGCGCGGTTGAGCACGAGAGTAAAAACCGATATCAGGACTATATTTATATTAAAATTCCTGAGCGCCGGTATTGTTTTGTATAGCCTGAGGGCAAACTCGCCGTCGCGGTAGGAAAAAACGGCCCTTGTCAGCAGAACGGAAACGGCCAATGAAATAACAATCTCAACTAGGATAAGCAAAGCCCAAAAAGAATCGTATAGCTTTCTGTGGGAAAAGGGGACGAACATCCCCAGAACGAGAGGCAGGGCGAAAACGCCGGCCATCGCCACGCTTATCCAGTTTACATTCTGAAAAAGAGCCATTTCTATCCCCTTAAACCGCTTATTCCACCTCGATTTGCTCTTTTATTTTACCACAGCGCTCTATTATTGTCCATGACCTGTCCGGGAAAGCCCGTTATTTCGTCTCCTCTGCCGGCTTTTCAGTCTTTTTACCCTCCGTCAGCTTTTTGTAAAGCTCCTCCCCCACGCATAGCTTCGCGTATTTGCACCATGAGATGCAGGACTGGATGTCGTTGTACGCGACGAACCCGCATTTTTCGCATGGTATGGAGATGTCGGTGGAAAAAAGCTCTATTTCGCTTCCGCACTGGGGGCAAATCTTTATTGTGAGCGTGGGCGTTTTGAGCCTGCTGGTTCCGGGGCACGAACCGTACATAAAACTTCCTCCTTTTGCCGGCCTGCGGCTTTTGTTACTAATCCTCGAGTATCCGCCCGTCTACCGAAACGGTCACCACCTGCCAGGGTATGAATTTTCCGCTGTTTTTCAGCGCCGTGACCGCAGCGTGCTCTATCCCGCCGCAGCAGGGCACCTCCATTCTGACCACCGTGACGCTCTTTATGTCGTTGTTTCTGATTATGGCGCTCAGCTTTTCGCTGTAATCCGCATTGTCGAGCTTCGGGCAGCCTATCAGCGTCACTCTGTTCTTCATAAACCTTGTATGGAAGTCTCCGCAGGCATAGGCGGTGCAGTCGGCCGCTATGAGCAGGTTGCAGCCGTTGAAGAAGGGCGCGTTTACCGGCGCAAGCTTTATCTGAACGGGCCACTGCGACAAGCGGCTCCCGGTTTTCGGCTCTTCGGGGGCTTTGCAGACGCGTTCCCCGTCCTGCCTGATCGTCTTAGACTGGTTTCCAGGGCATCCGCAGGGCAGCGTTTCCTCCTGGCTTTTTGTCTTGCTCTCCTTTACGGCGGCTTCGTTAAACTCCGGAGCCTCGCGCTTTTCGATTGTTATCGCTCCCGTGGGGCACGCCGGCAGGCAGTTTCCGAGCCCGTCGCAATAATCCTCCCTGAGCAGCTTCGCCTTCCCCTCAACTATGCCTATGGCGCCTTCGTGGCAGGCGTCGGCGCAGAGTCCGCAGCCGTTGCATTTTTCTTCATCTATCCTGATAATGTTCCTCAGCATTTTTTATCCCTCCGTTTTTATGTTATTGACTTTTCTGTCTGGATTTTATTATACTTAGAGCAACAAGTATGTTGTTTTTGCAACAGAAGGGCGAAAAAATGAAGAAATATTTTGAGATTCTGAAAAAAACCGAGCTCTTTTCAGGGATAAGCGAGTCCGATATCGGGGCCCTGATCTCCTGCCTGTCGGCAAAGGCCGTTCATTATGAAAAAAACCGCTATGTCTATCTCAGCGGCGACGGCTTCGAGGGCATGGGCATTGTTCTTTCAGGCATGCTCCAGATAATCAAGGAGGACTACTACGGCAACCGCCATATCATAGCCGAGGTCGGAGAGGGACAGCTTTTCGGGGAAACCTTCGCCTGCGCCGATATAAAAACCCTGCCGGTAAGCGTGTACTCCCCCGCAGAGAGCGAGGTATTGTTTATAGACTACCGCAAGCTCATTTCACCCTGCTCCTCTGTCTGCTCATTCCACAGCAGACTTATTTACAACATGCTCCGCATTGTTGCTATGAAGAACATCATCCTTAACGAGAAGATAGAGGTTATGTCGAAGCGCAGCACCAGGGACAAGCTCATAGCCTATCTGTCGGCTGAGGCGCAGAAGGCGAAAAGCAACCGCTTTTCAATATCCTTCAACCGGCAGGAGCTTGCGGACTACCTTTCCGTCGACCGCAGCGCAATGTCCGCCGAGCTCGGGAGGATGCGGGACGAGGGCCTTCTAAAATTTGAGAAAAACCGCTTTGAGCTTTTGCTTTGAAAAAAAATTGACGCTGAGCATACAGCGTCAATTCAGACTGTCAAAAAAGCCCAAAGGGCTTTTTTGACAAGGGGGCTGCATGACGGCCGCTCTGCCGCGCCCGTCATGAGAGGTGTCATTTCCGACGTACACGCCGCCGGAAATGACAGATTTGACTTTGTTTCCGCCATTCGTGGCGGAAATTCCGCGATGCTTTCTTGCTGTAAACAAGTTTTTCGACAAG
>JAJUGN010000033.1 GCA_029265975.1 Clostridiales bacterium | reverse complement strand
TTTTGCCGAGATCCTTGATGGCTATATCAAGCGCCGCGGCAGCCTCGACGTCGAGGACCGTATTGTTCCTGAAGATATACTCGCCTATGCCGGAGTAATCAGGGTGGGAAGCTGACGGCGATATCTCTATCACCTTGTTTTCGGTGTAGGTGGGAGCCGCAGCCATGCACACGCCGGAAGCGAAATGGCCGATAACTCCGATAATATCCTTGTCGCTTATGATCTTCTGCGCGATTGAGGAGGCTTCCTCACCGGAGTTTTTGTCGTCGAACTGTACGATTTCGATCTTCTTGCCGAGGACTCCGCCTTTTGCGTTCCACTGGTCCGCCATCATTTTTGCTGCGTTTACAAAGCCCTTGCCGTACTCGGCGTTATCGCCGGTCAAGGGGCCTGCAACGGCGATCTTAATGACGCCTCCGGAAGGTGCTGACGTAGAAGTAGCCGCGGGAGAAGTTGTGCTGGGAGTGCTTGCGCATCCTGCCAGTACGCTGACAGAGAGTGCTAGTGCCAGGGCAATGGTTAAAACTTTTTTCATAACTTGCTCGTTTGTTCTCTTCACCGGCAATGCCGGTACGATACTTAAACTTTTCTCTCCTTCCATATCTGTTTTGTTTTATTTCCCCTAACATGCCTGACACGGGCATGTCAGAAAGCCTCAGCTGGTCATGATCTTTAGTATTTCCTCGTCCGTAACCTGCATACCATCCTTTGCGAGTTTTCCGACGCTTTCAATGGTGGCCTCGATGCTGTCTTTTACGATACCCTCGCCCGACTGAAAGCCTCTGCCCTGCATTGTCATATAGCAGGCAAGGATCGCCGCGTCCAGACTCGACGCTATTTTTGCCGCGCAGGACGGCTTTGCGCCGTCGCATACGATACCGGATACGTTCGCGAGCGTATTAGTTATCGTCCGCGCTATCTCCTCTACTCCGCCGCCGAAAAGGTAGGTTATGCCCGCTCCCGCTCCTGTCGCGGCGCTTACCGCACCGCAGTAAGCGGAGAGCCTGCCGACCTTCGTTTTTTGATAGATCGCGACGAGATTGCTTATGCAAAGAGCCCGGTAAAGTCTTTCCTCGGTCACTTGAAGCTCCCTCGCATATACAATGACGGGCAGCGATGCGGTCATCCCCTGATTGCCGCTGCCGGAATTTATTACAACCGGCATCTCGCAGCCGCTCATACGAGCGTCGGAGCCGGCAGCCGCAACGGCCTTTGCCCTGACCTTGACGTCGTTTCCGTATACGTTCAGCAGCGTCATGCCGATATTGGCGCCGTATATTCTTTGAAGTCCCTCTTCGGCTATGGCGGTGTTGTATTCGACCTGTCTGCTCAGGGTATCCCTTACGTCGTCAATCTTGACCGTGTTGGCGAACTCGATTATACCCTCGACGCTCATCCAGTCCCAGCTTGCGGTTCCCGTGTTCTCCTCGCAGAGGCTGTGCGGGACGTCCAGAAGCACTTCTCCGTTTTTCTCTATTCTGACTATTCCGGTGTGAGTATGTATTATTTCCACAAGCGAGCTGCTCTCGCCCTTAAACGCTTTTATAATCACATGAAGCTTTGCCGGAGTATTCAAAAGCTCTTCCTCGCACATCCCTGTTTCCAGAAGTTCTTTTGTCTTCTTGACATGCTCCGGTTTCACGCCCGAAAGAACCTCAAGCTCTTTGGATGCGTCTCCTCCTACCGCTCCGATTATCGCCGCGGCGCTGATTCCTCTCAAATCCTTTGTCGTCGGAACAATAACGCCCTTAACGTTCTTTATGATATTCCCGCTGCATTGGGCGACTATCCTGTCCGGAAGCGCTCCGAGCACCTCGCGCGCCTTTGCCGAGGCATAGGCTATCGCTATTGGCTCGGTACAGCCTAAGGCAGGCACCAGCTCCTCCCTCAGTACAGTCTTATATTTTTCATATACCTCTTTGCTCAAGCTCATTTGACCATTTCCTCGCTGTATCATTTTGATACATAAGTTTCCTTCTGATAATCGAATTATAGCAGCGGTTTGCAGGGTTTGCAACAGTATTTCGCCCGTTATCTATATTTTTTTACATTTTGACAATAACATCTCAGCTTGTTTGTATATTTCTCACACGCAGAGATAATTTTTTCTCAAAATGATACACATTGCTTTATTGCCGCGTCCCTTATCGCCCGCACGCCGATTTTCCGTAACGGCGCCATTAATTTATAAGGCCGGCAGCAGTGCGCCTGAATGTCCAAAAGTATGCTGTCAGACCTTCCCGCTTTCGATTAGGCAGTATACCCAGTACCTCGCGGTTCTTGGCCTGCGGCCCGGGGATCATAAAGCGCGACGCAAGCGGCAGGCGACCAGGATATTATAAATCCCCCCGCGAAAGCAGGCTTTCGCGGGGGGGATAACACTTATGACAACCTGTTTTCCGCGATGGCAATCGATGTCACGCAGAATGTCCTATTTCAAACCGATGAGAAACGTATCCAGGCTGCCCCGGCGACGGCGGCAGCGCGATTTACTTCAACGCAAACAAAATATGCTGGTTTCCGTCGCTTCGCTCTTCAGGCCGCGCGCAAATGATAGGACAGAGTTTATCGGCAGGCGTATCGGACCGATGCTTGAGTAACCAAACAGACCCCGGCAGAAGGAGTCCGATTAGCCGAACCTTTCCGTTTGCATGGACGCCTGCGAAAAATTATAAGCCCTGAGACCGCCGCCGGCAAGCTCGGATACGGGTCCGTGCCCGCAGCATATAATGCAGGGTCTGTTGTTTTCGGCGGATATCTCCCCGGCAAGCCTTATTATCTCTTTCCGCATCTCGCTGGCTCTTTTGGAATCTATGTTTACGCTTTTCATAAGGTAAGGCGCGAAAGAATTGAACTCAGCGATTTCGGGCGAAAATCCGCTGATGTTTATCAGCAGGTCTCCCGTGAAGATGATGCCGTGTTCTCTGCTTAAATATATCATTTCGCCTTTCAGGTGGCCCCCGCTGCTCTCCAGAATCTCAAAATCAAGCTCTCCCGCGCGCAGGCTGCCAATTTTTAGGAAATCCTCGTGCTCCTCAGGGGTTTCGCTGTCGATTATCGTGAACCGTCCCGGTTCGGGCGGGGTATAACCGGATACTATCTGGCTTATTTTGCTGTATCCCAGGCCAAGCGCCGAGCTCTCGCGAAAATCCGGAAGGCCGGAGGCCTGCCGCCGCAGGCTTTCGGCGCTTTTTTTGTTCAAAACCAGCTCGCAGTCCCGGAGCCTCGACAGCAGGCCGCAGTGGTCGACGTCCGCGTGAGTGATATATATTTTTTTGGGCCGCCTTTCAAAATCCGGCCATATTGAAATGAAGACCTTCATCATCTCCTCGGCAAAAACCGCAAAGCCGGTGTCGATAATGGCCAGCTCCCCCTCCGAGTCGAGAACGAAGGTGTTGCTGCCGCAGGGCGGCTGTATGGCGTAGAGAGCGCTTCCGGCGCCTATGCTTATCTTCCCTGCCGCCGCCTTGAACGCCGCCCCCTTGTTTGCGCTTATATAATCCGCAAAGCGTCGTATATACCTGAACACCTTTCCCGCGTCCTCTCCCTCCGCCTGAAGGGCCTGGAGTATGCGGTTTGATTCCGCGATGAACTGTTTTGTCTTCTCGTCGCTGAGCCCGAACCTTTTCCGCATATCATTTGCAAGCCTTATATAGAACACCGTGTTGTCCAGATTCTCCTCGGCGCTGTCGCAGCTCACGACGTCCACCCTGTAAACTGCGCTTATCTCGTCGAGCAGGGTTTTGACGAGCGCCGGCTCCTCTATAAGGAGTCCCGCGCGGAAGTCCTGATATGGCTTTTCGTCCGAGCTGAGGTTCAGATAGGAGATATTTACGTTGTGTCCGCTCAGTATCTCAAGCACCGGAAGCGCCGCCCCCGGCCTGTGGGGTATCTGGACCGAGATTTCCATTACCCTTATCTCCGCTATCCCTTCGTTCAGATAGCCTATATCCAGCAGCTCCCTTTCGATTTCGCTAAGCTCCCTCTCCCCCGCCTCTATGTCGAGAAAAAGCGTATTCGGGTCCACAGCCTTGTTGTAGCTCACTCTGACGATATTCCCGCCGTATTTTGCTATGATCCTCGAGGCGCGCAGGAAGGCCCCCGACTTGTCCGGCATTCTTGTTACTAAGGATTTGCAGCTCATTTTCCCACTCCGTGTCCTGTTATTGCTCCCGTTATATACCAAAGGCGGTTTCGCCCTTTTTATAACTCAAGGGCAGGGTTAAATAATTTAAGCCCGCCCCCGATTGCAATTATTTGCTCTTTTGCTCCGCGTGTTCTCCCGGCAGCTTTCTAGATAAGCGCGCTCGCGTGCCTCGTAACATGGCAGCCCATGTTAACTACGCAGGGCATGCCGGCAATATGCGTGGGAAGCGCGTCTATATTTACCGCCAGCGCGGTATGGCGCCCGCCGAAGCCCTGAGGCCCGATTCCAAGCGCGTTTATTCTTTCAAGCGCGCGGCGCTCCATGTCGGCGTAAAAGCCGTCCGGGTTCCTCTTGTCTATCGGCCTCAGCAGGGCACGCTTCGCGGTAAGCGCCGCCTGCTCGACCGTGCCGCCGAGCCCTACGCCCAGAATAACGGGCGGGCATGGATTCGAGCCCGCGTTTTTCACGGTTTCAACTATGAAATCGATGACCTCTTCGGGCGTCGACGACGGCAGGAGCATCTTCATCGCGCTCATGTTTTCGCTGCCGAAGCCCTTCGGAGCGACCGTAATATGTATCCTGTCGCCCGGAACCAGCCTTATGCTCAGCATGGCCGGCGTGTTGTCATCGGTATTTGTTCGCCTAAGCGGATCCCTCACCACCGAGCATCTCAGAAGGCCGTCTATATAGCCGCGCCGCACTCCCTCGTCAACCGCGTCCGAAAACAGCCCCCCGGTGATATGCACTTCCTGCCCTATGTCCGCGAAGACCACCGCCATTCCGGTGTCCTGGCAGATCGGCACCCCGGCCGATGCGGCATATTTGAAATTCTCCACCATGTCGCAGAGCGCGTCGCGGCCCGGCTCCGAATACTCGGTTTCGGCCGCCGCCTCGAGCAGTATCCCTATTTCCGGAGAGAGTATGGTGTTGGCCTTTACGCATAATTTAGCAACTGTCGCCGCTATCTCTTCATAGTTTATTTCCCGCATAGAGTTCACCTTAAAATATTATTACTTGCCGACAAAACTAGTTTTCTTTCTCACTTTTTCGCTATTTACAAATTTTGGGAAATGTAGTATATTTTATTTACAGCTTATCCAATGGCATTGGAAAGGGCGTCCACCGCCTTTTCCAATCCGCCCAGCAATGCTGGCGGTTCATATCTTTATCCCACAACCCCATTCGGCGGATCGTTTTTACGGTCCGCACCTTTTTTTGCAATACTTACGGGGCGGCTGAAAACCGCCCCGTCATCTTAGCCTCTCCGGCGGCGCGAAGAGCCGCTTTTGCGATCCGAGTACTGCTTTATGCTTGAAATCTTGCTGTCTGAGTCCTGCATAAACCTTTTGAGCTTATCTTCAAAGGAAGTGTCGTTAAGAGGCGCTTCGGCCGGCTGCGAAAAAGCTGCCGCAGTTCGGTGAAGCGGCGTCCTCACAGGCATTTTCTGGCTTCTGACCTGCGACTGGGGCGCTCGCTGTGCAGCACCCGGCTGCTCTGCGGCCTTTTTTATGGAAAGGTTGATCCTCCCGTTTTCGTCTATGCCAATGACCTTTACCTTGACTGTCTGCCCGTCGCTTAGGTGGTCGCTCACATTCTGAACATAGGGGTAGGCTATTTCTGAAATGTGCACAAGCCCGGATTTGCCCGACGGGAAGGAAACAAAAGCCCCGAACTTTGTTATGCCGGTCACTTTGCCCTCGAGAACAGTCCCCACTTCCAAATCCATATAAAGTTTACTTCCTCCTCAAAAAACTTATATTTTTCAACAATATTATTGTTTTGCAAACAAAGTCTAGTTGTTCGTCCCGTAAAAAATGATTTCTCCCGGCTTGACCAGTCCCAGCTTCTCGCGCGCTACCTTCTGTATCGTTTCCGGATCGCTCGAATTCTTTATGCTGTGCTCAAGCTCGGCGTTTCGGGCCTCTATGTTTAAGGCCTCCTGTTCGAGTTTCGCTTTCTGGGCCTCGGCCGCCGCTATCTTTGAATTCAGCTCCACCAGCGTTACTACCGCGTATACCATAATAATCATTACGATAAGCTTTGTAAGTATGCCTGCTTTCCTGCGTTTCAAAGCGCTCCTCCTTTGTGCTCCTGGCCCCGGGGGCGTCTGTCTTGGTGTGCATAAACCGATTATTATTTATTGTAAACCACTTTTTTAAATATTGGAATACCTTTTTTAATATTTCTATAAATTTTTTTATTGAAATTAACAGAAATTTTAAGGGAAATAAAGCTAATCTTACAACAAAGACCAGTAAATCCGCGAGAAGCTCGAGCGTACGCATTGCATACGGGCTAAAAGTACAAAAATATACGGTTCCGCCGGTCAGGGCGAAGATGTACATAAAAATCCTGAAGCCCCTCTGGGCCGCCCCGAACGCAAAGAAAAACAGGGCGGCGGCGGCCAGAAGCCAGTAAAGCGCGTCAAGCAAGGGAGTGACGCGCTCCAGGCCGAAGCGCCGCCGCAATATCCTGAACAGATCGTAGACCATGCCGAATGCAAAGCCGAGCGCGACGGAGAGCCACGCCTCCACAAGCTGGTATGCAAGCGAGATGTCCATCTTTTATTATTTGAACAGCCGTGACCAGACCGAGCCTTTTTCGCGTTCCCTGGCTTCGTAGGTCATCGACTCGACCTCGCCTTCAAGGACGAAATCGCCGCCGTCGATGCTGAGCTTTTCTATGTGCAGCTCGCTGCCCCTTACAATCAGCGTGCCGCAGACCGTTGCGATGACAACCTCCCGCTCGTCAAAGTTTTCAACGTCCTCGACGCCCGACACGGACAGGCGCCGCCTGCCTTCCAAAATCAGATTGTGAGGCTGCTCCGGTTTTTTGTATTTCTCCTCGTATGCCATGATGTTCACCCTTCCATCAGATTTGTACAAGTATATTTGTCCGCGTTCCGAAATATAACTTCCGAAGTCCGGATATTACAAATAACTTGAAATATCAATTGAAATGTCGGAAATTATTGGTTATATTGGTAATGGAAAAAAATAATATGAAGGAGTGTTTTTTATGCCGGTTTACAACACTGATGGCGAGTTCGGGAAATACATCGTCCAGGAGCTCCGCGCCCCCGCTTTCTCACAGGAATTCAACGAGTTTTACAAGACCTATGCGAAAAGGCTGCTCTGGATGGACAAAAATGTTGTTCCCGGAGCTTTTCAGATGAACATCTCCTGGTATATGTCCGCCTCCGAGATGCGCCCCCTTTTGAAGCACGAGGAGCACTATCACGACAACGACGAGCTTATCGGCTTCCTCGGCTCCGACCCTAACGACCCCTACGACCTCGGAGGAGAAATCGAGGTCGGAGTAGGCGGCGAGCTCCACAGGCTCACGAAATCCTCTATCATCTTCCTGCCGGCCGGCCTTAAGCATCTGCCGCTTTCCATCATCGAGCTGCACAGGCCGATACTGCACTTCTCGATAACCATGAGCGGCTCTTACAGCGGACACCGCACCGGCTCCGATTCTTACAAATACGAATGAGAGGGAATTCTTCTTATATTTTGAAAGGGGCGACATGATGAAAGATATCCTGACGGAAAAAGGGTTCATGAACAATGAGGGAGAATACGGCAGGCAGATAGTTCAGGAGCTGATGCTTCCGGCTTCGCATGCCAAGCCGGAGGTAATGGAGAGATACGCTAAATTCGGACGCCGCATACACTGGATAGACGCGAACGTTGTCCCCGGCGCATTCCAGATGAACACTTCCTGGTACTTCAAACCCACGACCTATATGCTCGGCGAGGAAAGCAACGCCGTGACGAGGCCGCACAAGCACGACGTCGACGAAATCCTCGGCTTTTACGGCTCCAATCCCGAAGACCCGTACGATCTCGGCGGGGAAATCATCATTTACATAAACGGCGAGAAGCATACCCTCACAAAAAGCAGCCTTGTCTTTCTGCCGCGCGGCATGGAGCACCTTCCCCTCATCGTGACAAGGGTGGACAGGCCGATTTTCCACTTTTCCATCGTGACCGAGGATATTTACAGGTATACGGTCGTCGATGACGGAGCGCTTCACGAGGCCAAGTAGGCGTTTTGCCCAGCGCATATAAAAGGGGTGCGAAACAAGCCGTCCGGCTGTATCCCGCCGGGGAGCAGGCGGCCGCCAAGGCTTGATCTGCAAACCGATTTTGCCCATGCAAGTCTTAATATTGCGCGCCCGGGTTTGCGCCGGGGCGCGCAATATGCTTTTTCAAATGTCAGCCTTAAAATCCAAACTTTGCTTGTTTTTGTAAAAAATTTGTTCACATTTGTAAAAGATTTGTTACGAACGACTCCTTTTGCTTGACTAAAGCAGTTTTTTAATATATGTTTTTGTTCGCGAAGTTTCAAATTAAGTAGGCGGCAGGAAAAATTTTTCTTTTTCCCTGCCAACAAATTTCTTAAAGGAGAAGCTGGCGAATATGGAAAACACCTTGCCGCCTGTTCCTGACGGGAACGGGCAGACCCCAGCGTTCTGGCAAAGGCCTGGCTCCGGACGCAGCGCGCTACCTAAAAGAATAAGAAACAAGCTCATCTGCATCGCTGTTTTATTTGGACTATCCGCTTTGATAATGGCCGTGGGCCTTAAGACCACCACCTCCGTTCTTTTTAACGGCACGCTCGTCGGCGTTGTCGAGTCAAAGGAAATAGCCGACGACGCTGTAGCCAAGGCCGAAATCAGGGCATCGGAGATACTGGGCAAAAAATACTCTATTTCCGACGGGATTACATACAGAAAAGGCATTTCGGCGTCAAACCTCAGCTCCGAGGATCTTACCAGCGCCATTTTGGACAAAATCGACAGCATACAGCGCCTTCATGTCCTTACGGTGAACGGTAAAATAATCGGCGGAGCCGAAAACCGAAAGGACATAGAAAACCTTCTTGTTTCAATACTGGAGAAGCGCCTGTCGGCGACCTCCATGTCCGCAAAGTTCTGCGAAAACACCCAGATAGTCCAGATGTTTGTTGCAAAGGGCAGCGTTCCGGATCTTGCGGAAACGAAAAAGGCCCTCACTACCAAGCGCGAGGACGGTACTTATCTGCTGAACGTAGAGACTGTCGAAGAGGTTGAGTACGTTTCCTCCGTCGCGTTCCCCACGCAGTATGTGCAGGACAACACCATGCTGGAGGGCGAATCCGCCACTCTGACTCCCGGCACAAACGGTGAGGCGATCGTCACCGAAAAGATGACGCTGCGCGACGGCGCGAAGGTTAACAGCGAGATAAAGAATACCAAAATCCTCTCCAACCCCTCTCCGGCGATAATAGCCGTCGGCACGGTGCCGCGCACAAGGTCAAAGGGATATTACATCTGGCCCGTAAGAGGTCTTCTCACATCCGGTTTCGGCTACCGCAACATCGGAATCGGCGGCGCCTTCCATTACGGGATAGACATCGGGGTAAGCCGCGGAACGAGCATAAGCGCCGCTGACGGCGGAACCGTTATTTATTCGGGCTTTTACAGCGACTACGGATACATGATCGAGATAAGGCATGACAACGGCGATGTGACGCGTTACGCCCACAACTCCAAGAATCTTGTTTCTGCGGGAGAAAAGGTGGCCCAGGGCGACGTTATCGCGACAGCGGGAGATACAGGCCTTGCGGACGGAGTGCACCTGCACTTTGAGCTCGTGAGGGGCGGGGTCAGGGTGGATCCCTACGGGTATCTCAAGTAAAATCCACATGTAAAATAGGACTGGCCCCGCGTTTGCGGCGCCAGTCCTTATCTTTTTTTATATGCCTTTTCTCTATCGCGAGGCCTGAAGCCGGAGAAAGCTTCTTATATGCTCTATCTGGGACCTGACCGAATCCGGCGAAGGCCCGCCCGCCGATCTCCTCCCCTTAAGGCAGGTTTCGAGCGCAATAGCGTCGAACACGTCCTCATCGAAAAGCGGAGAGAAGCTTCTGTATTCCTCAAGCGAGAGAGTTTCAAGATTTTTTTGCGCGGAGATGCAATAATTTACTATCCTGCCGGTCACGGAGTAAGCATCCCTGAAGGCCAGCCCCTTCCTTACAAGGTAGTCCGCGCAGTCCGTAGCGTTTATGAAGCCTCCGCCGGCCGCGGCGCGCATATTGTCCGCCCTTACGGCAAGCGTGTCGATCATTGCGGTAAACACCGGCAGGCATTTCCTGACCGTGTCTATCGCGTCGAAGAGCGGCTCCTTGTCCTCCTGCATGTCCTTGTTGTATGCAAGCGGCAGCGCCTTCATAACGGTTAGGAGGGAGATCAGGTCGCCGTAGACGCGGCCGGTTTTACCTCTGACAAGCTCCGCTATGTCCGGATTCTTTTTCTGCGGCATTATTGACGAGCCGGTCGAATATGCGTCGTCCAGCTCTATGAACCTGAATTCCCAGGAGCACCAGAGGATAATCTCCTCTGAGAATCTCGAAAGGTGCATCATGAGTATGGAAAGGCAGGATAGAAGCTCCAGCGCAAAATCGCGGTCCGAAACGCCGTCGAGGCTGTTCTGAGTGATTCCGGCAAATCCGAGAGCCCTAGCCACCATTTCCCGGTCTATCGGATATGTCGTGCCCGCAAGCGCTCCGCTGCCGAGAGGCGACTCGTCCATCCTTTCAAGGCAGTCCTCAAGCCTCAGCACGTCGCGCCTCAGCATATTGGCGTAAGCCATCATGTAGTGGGCGAAGGTGGACGGCTGCGCCCTCTGCAGATGGGTGTAGGCGGGCATGATAGTTTCCGTATGCTCCTCCGCTTTCCTGACGAGAGCCGACATCAGAGCCAAAACCAGGCCCTTTATCTCCGGTATTTCCTTCTTCAGATAGAGCCTGATGTCAAGCGCCACCTGGTCGTTGCGGCTTCTCGCGGTATGCAGGCGCTTGCCCGCTTCGCCTATGCGCCGGGTAAGCTCCGCCTCCACGCTCATATGGATGTCCTCGTTTTCGAGCGAAAAGGTCAGGCTGCCATCCTCAATGTCCTGCAGTATGGCGCGCAGCGCACCTGTAATGCTTTCAACGTCCTCCGGACTCAGAATGCCCGTGCGTCCCAGCATCTCCGCGTGGGCGATGCTGCCCTCTATGTCCTCGCGGTACAGGCGCGAGTCGAACTCGATCGACGCGTTCAGCTCGTCCACCAGGGCATCAGTATTCTTTTCAAAGCGTCCAGACCAAAGTTTCATATATTTTTACCTTCCGGTTATCCCGTTCACTTGTCAAGGAGTCCCTGATCCAGCAGGGCCTTGACCTGGATCGGAAGCCCGAACAGGTTTATGAAGCCCTCGGCGTCCTTCTGATTGTAGCTGCTCTCCCCGAATGTCGCGATCTTCTCCGAGTAAAGGCTGTACTTGCTCCACACGCCCGCGTTTATGACGTTGCCCTTGTAGAGCTTAAGCCTGACTTTGCCCGTGACAGTCCTCTGGGTGCTCGTGACGAACGCTGAGAGCGCCTCACGAAGCGGCGTAAACCACTGGCCGTTATAAACGAGATCCGCAAAATTTATGGCGAGCCTCGCCTTCATGTGCTGAGTCTCTTTGTCAAGGCAGAGCGTCTCGAGCACGGAGTGCGCGCGGTAAAGTATCGTGCCGCCCGGCGTCTCGTATACTCCGCGGCTCTTCATGCCGACAAGACGGTTCTCCACAAGGTCTAAAATACCTACTCCGTTTTCGCCGCCGAGCTTGTTCAAGACCCGGATAACGTCGCTCGGCTTCATCTTCTTGCCGTCGACGGCCGTCGGCACGCCCTTTTCAAACTCTATTTCCACATAGGTCGGCCTGTCGGGCGCCTGCTCCGGCGAAACGCCGAGCTCAAGGAAGCCCGGCTTCTGATAATCCGGCTCGTTTGCGGGATCCTCAAGGTCCAGGCCCTCATGGCTTAAATGCCACAGGTTCTTGTCCTTTGAGTAGTTTGTTTCACGGCTGATTTTCAACGGAACATTGTGGGCCTCGGCGTAGTCTATTTCATCGTCGCGGCTCTTGAGGTCCCACTCGCGCCAGGGCGCTATTATTTTCATCTGCGGCGCAAAGGCTTTTATCGTAAGCTCAAATCTGACCTGATCGTTGCCCTTTCCGGTGCAGCCGTGGCAGATGGCATCCGCGCCCTCCTTGAGAGCTATGTCGACGACATGCTTCGCTATTATCGGGCGGGCAAAAGATGTGCCGAGAAGGTAGCCTTCATAATTCGCCCCCGCCTGCATGGTCGGGATTATATAGTCTTCCACGAATTCATCCACAAGGTCGAGAATGTAAAGCTTGGATGCCCCCGTTTTCTTGGCCTTTTCCTCAAGCCCCTCCAGCTCGCTGCCCTGTCCGACGTCTGCGGAGACCGCAATTACCTCGCAGCCGTAATTTTCCTTAAGCCACGGAATGATTATCGAGGTGTCGAGTCCCCCGGAGTAAGCGAGTACGCATTTTTTGACCTGTTCCATACTAATCCTCTTTCCAATATCGTTTGTAAAAAAGTATAACACAACCGCCAAAGTTTTTCAACACTCTAAGCCTTTTGATTTTTAATATATATTCTTAAATCAGCGGCGCAAATGCATATATATGCAACAAAAAAGAGCAGCGTTCGGTTATATATTCACGCGTTGCCTGCTGCGGATTATTCTCTGCCGCCGCCTCCGCCGCCGCTGAAGCCGCCTCCGCCGTCAAATCCGCCGCCGCTGCCGCTTCCGCTGTCAAAGCCGCCGACGGAGCCGCCGCCGAAAAAGCCAGCGTCTCCGGCATCGTCCCGGCCGCCTCCGCCTCCGCCGCTGTATCCGCCAAAGCCGCTTCCGAAGCCATCGCTGTGGCCGCCGAAGCCGTCTGACGAATCGCCGTCCTCCAATAAGCGTCTCCTTCTCCTGTCGGCGTCTATGCAACGGCCGCTGTCGTCCGGCCTTTCACTTTGCATGCGGCCGACCATATAACCGCTCATAAATCCGCCGCTCCACTGTCCGCCTTCGTCTTTCCCGTAATTCAGCCTGCGGCGCCTTGAAACATAATCGGGCTCGTTGCGCCTCCGCGGGACGCCGGTATTCCTCCCGCTTCCCCTAGACAGCGCCCCGACCATGACAATCATAAAGGCAAACGCAATTAAAACCGCAAATATTTCAAACGAATAGCCGCTTTGCGCGGCGGGCACGACATATGCGGCCGGGGGAGCCTCGGCCGCGGCGGCCGTGGCACGCGGCAGCGCCTCGCTTGCGCCGCCGCCCGGCGCCACGCTCAATACGCCGCCTACCTTGTAATAGGACTCGTACCAGGCGACCATCTGCCTGAATATTGCGTTCACGGCGGCGTCGTAATTCCCGTTATCGAAATCCTTCCAGAAATACCTATCGAGCAGCTCGTTTATCCTGCTGTCGGTAAAAGAGCCGGAAATTCCGGCGCCCTGAGTGAGCCATGCCTTGTTTTCTTCAGTTGCCAGCAGGAGCAGCATGCCGTTTTTTTTCGCCTTGTCGCCGACTCCCCATTCGTTCATAAGGCGGACGGCGTATTCGCTCGATTTGAGTCCTTCGAGATACTTTACGGTCACGACCACTATCTGTCCGCCCGTAAGCGTCTCCAGCCTCGCGTTTGTGCTGATAATTGTCTGCTTTGTGCTTTCGGAGAGCACGCCGGCGGAGTCCTGAACAAAGAAATATGGGCTTTTGGACACCAAGGCAGAAGCCGATGTCAGAAACGACATGGCACAGACCAGCATCATCACTATGCATATGAATGTTTTTTTCATAACCTACCCCAACGCGATCCGGCTCCAAGCGGAAAAACCAAAATGAAAAGCCGGCGTCTTTCCCATTGTTTTCTATTTATTCAAAAGTATAGCTCATGAGGCTCGGTTACTCAAGAATTATTTTGCGTGCTACAAATATAACTTTCCGGAATCAGGCTCTGCCGCCGCCTCCGCCGCCGCTGTGGCCGCCGAAGCCTCCTCCGAAGCCGCCGAAACCGCTGCCGCCGCCTCCGCCGCCGCTACGTCCGCCGAAGCCTCCTCCGAAGCCGCCGCCCCTGAAATGCCTGTCGTCCCAATCCCTGTGACGGCCGCGGGACCAGAAGAAGGGCCAGCCAAAAAACATAAAGGGCACAAACGGCCTGGGGCCGTAAAATCTCCTGCCTACGCCCCACGGCGACAGCAGCCTGAAAAGTATGAACAGTCCTATCGCTATCTTGAACATCAGCCAGATAAGAGAGCTTATGGACATCGGCGCCGCATAGGTCTCGACCCTGTAGGTTCCCGAGCTGCCCGCCGAAGCTCCGGACGCATTGCTGTTGTACACGGCGCTCTGTATGCTTACCTTGTAGTTGCTCTCGTACCACGCCACCATCTGCCTGAAAACGGCGTTGACCGCGGCGTCGTAGTTCCCCTTGTCAAAATCCTTCCAGAAGTATTTGTCCAGCATATCGTTTATTTTGGCGTCGGTGAAGGTGCCCGCGATGCCTGCGCCCTGCGTTAGCCACGCCTTGTTCTCCTGAGTCGCGAGGAGAAGCAGCATTCCGTTATTTTTCGTCTTGTCGCCGACTCCCCATTCGTTCATGAGGCGCACGGCGTACTCGTTGGCTTTCAGCCCTTCCAGATACTCAACCGTGACAACGACTATCTGCCCGCCGGTGGCCTTTTCCAGCGAGGCGTTCGTGCTTATTATATTCTGTTCCGTGGCGTCGGACAAAACGTTCGCGTAATCAGCCACATAGAAAGAGCCGCCCTTCCCTACGATCGCCGAGGCCGGCGACACAAGCGCAAGCAAAAGCGCGAGAACAAGCGACATGCGACAAATGATTTTTTTCATAATTTCTCCCTATAATAAACACAAGATGAACCTGTTTTTGCGGGCCTTCGCTATTCAAAAAGCTCCGGCCCATTGACCATCGCAAATTGCCTTATATAGTTTGTCGGGAAAACGGAGAGCACAGTCCTCTCGAACTCGCGCACCGCCTCGTTGTACCCGTTTCTCTCTATTACCGACGCGGCCCCGTTCATGCGCACCCGAGACTCATCCGCAATGGTTTTTCCGTTTGCGTCAAGGGAAATCGCCGAGAGCTTCGCGTAGAGCGCGTCGTAAGCAGTTTGCAGCTCCTTGTTGTATTCGTAAAGCTTCTTTGCTCCCGCCGATTTCTTCAGACCGTTATCGAGCGCCGTACGCGCCTCCCTGAGCTTTTCGGTTTCCTTTTCCGCCTCCGAGTATCTGGCGCCGACCGAAATAAGGTTCATGCTGGCGTCCTTCCTCACTTCAAGCTGGCTTTTTATGCTCTTTTGGGGATATCCAACGTTTTTGTCGTAAAAATCGGTGGAAAAAAGGTCGCTGACCTCGCGAACCCTCACGTTCAGGCTGCGGTTGGCGGCAAAAAAAGACGAGAGGACAATGACAACAACCGCAACAAGCAACGCGCCGCCTCTTCTTTTAAAAAAACTCATCTGAGCTCCTCTTTCGGTCAGCCCCTGATTTCAAGCAGCTTCTGCTTCAGGTCGCTTTCTATGCGCCCGAGCTCGGTCTCGGCTTCGCGCCGCTTCTGCGCGCCCTCGGCCTGAATCTGCCTTACGGTTTCCAGGGTTTCAATAAGCATTTGATTCGTGTTTTTCAGCGTTTCAAGATCCACTATGCCCCGCTCGGCTTCCCTCGCGGTTTCTATGCTGCCGGTTTTGAGCGCCTCGGCGTTTTTGCGCAGCAGCTCGTTCGTTACGTTCGTGACCTGGCGCTGCGCCTCCATGGCCTGCCGGGAATGGTGCATCCCCAAAGCCAGCACCATCTGGCTCTTCCACAGCGGGATGGTGTTTACAAGCGAGGTCTGTATCTTCTCGATCATGAGGCTGTCGTTGTTCTGGATGAGCCTTATCTGAGGGCCCATCTGTATGGATATCATCCTCGTCAGCTCAAGGTCGTGTATCTTCTTTTCAAAGCGGCTGCACATGTTGGCGTAGTCGTTTGCGGCCTGGGCGTCCTCAGGCAGCCCCGATTCCTCGGCCTTTTTCCTGAGCGCCGCGAGCTCGACAGTGCGCGCCTCCTCAAGCCGCTGCTTTCCCGCGAGTATATACATCGCGAGCTCCTTGAAATACGCCTGGTTCAGCTCATACATCTTGTCAAGCAGCGCAACGTCCTTGAAAAGCGTAAGCTGGTGCTTTTCTAGCATCTCCGCTATCTTGTCCACGTTGGCCTCCGCCTTGTCGTACTGCGCCTTAAGGGCCTCGATTTTGCTTTCGGCCTTTTTGAAAAGACCGAGCAGGCCCTTTTTTTCCTCAGGATCGAAATCGATATGCTTAAGCTCTACGACGAGGCTGCCGAGCATGTCGCCTATCTCGCCCATGTCCTTTGTGCGCACGTTGTTGAGAGTGGAGCCCGAGAAGTCGGCGATGTTCTTCTGCGCGCCGGCGCCGTACTGAAGCACGGTATTTGTGTCCCTTATGTCGATCTGCTTTGCAAAGTTTATGACGGCCGCCCTCTCCGCGTCCGTTAGCTTTGACATGTCCAGGGCGCTTTCAGGGGCCTCTGCCTCCGCCGCGGTTTTTTCCGCCGCGGGGGCGGCTGCGGGCGCGGCCGCTCCGAGATCCGGCGTAAGCGTGAGCTTGGGCGTGTATTCCATATCGGCTTCTGCCATTTCCAGTCATCCTTTCATAAAGCGTTCGCTATTGTGCGAGGCCGCTTTGATTTATTAGCTTCCCTGCTGCTTCGAAGTCCCGAAGTCGCCGTCCTTAAGCCCTTCTCGCTTCAGCATGCCGTCAAGGACCTCTATATCCGTTTCGATGTCAAGGGCTTCGTCCGCGAAAAGAGCGTCGAGCTGCTTTTCATATGCCGTCACTATGGTGGAAAGAATATCCTCTACCCTCCGCTTGGTTCCGCTTATGTTGAATCCGTCTATCCCCTGCTCGTCCATGCGGTCATAGGCGTTCAAAAGCTTTATGGTTGTCGGAAGGTAATAGTTTAAGAACTTTTTTATCCTGGGTATGTCGGCGCAGTCCTTCTCTGCGTTTTTGACTATCTTTTCGGACAGCGTCATTATCCGCGATATTTTTGATTTTACCTCCTCGTTCCGGATTGAGTTCCTGAGCCGTTCCATCTCCTTCAGCGCTATTCCGCCCTCGACTATTATTGCCGCAACCGCGGGATCCACTTCCTTTTTCGGCTCGGGTTCCTTCGGCTCTTCCACTTCTATGACTTTGTCGGGAAACATTTTTTTAGATACTCCGAAGGCGATCGAGGCGATAATTATGGCTACAATGAAATGCCACATGGCATAGAGCGGAAAAAACAGGCAGTAAATCAGCCACGCGGCCGCGGCCGCGTATATCGGGACCACCGATTTCCGGATTATTTTTCTCAAACCGCTCACCTCCGAAAGACGCAATAATACTTTTATATTTTATTACCAAAGCTTTTTTATGTCAATACAAAAGGGCTTGCCCGGGCGCCTCGTAAAAGCGTCTTGCTTGACAAGCGCGCCAAGCTGTTAGATAATAAGATTCCGGGGCTTGTCCCGGGACGCCGAGCACGTTGGGGCCGCCGCCGGAGGGCAAATGCGGCCCCTATATGAAAGCGTGCGGCGCGCCACACCGCCACTTAATTCTATGTATCCAACCGGGGTGTCGTTACATGGTAAAAATTGCTCCGTCTATTCTTTCCGCGGATTTTGCAAATCTGGAAAAAGACATAAGGTCCGTCGAAAAAGGCGGGGCCGAATATCTGCACATCGACGTTATGGACGGAATTTTCGTCCCGAACATAACAATCGGGGTTCCCGTCGTGAAATCCATAAGAAAAGTGACCGATTTGCAGCTGGACGTGCATCTTATGATAGACAGGCCGATACGCTTCGTAAAAGACTTTATCGAGGCCGGCGCAGACAGGGTGACTTTGCATTTGGAAGCGGATTCGCAGGAAAATATTTTTTCGTCCCTCGGCCTTATAAGGTCGCTCGGGAAAAAGGCCGGGCTTTCGATAAAGCCTAAAACGCCCCTTGAGGAGCTGTTCCCTTATCTCGACCTGCTCGACATTGTCCTGGTGATGACCGTTGAGCCAGGCTTCGGGGGGCAGGAGTTCATGCCCGACCAGCTTCCCAGAATCGCCGGCCTGAAAGCGCTTCTCGCCCGGAAAGGGCTCTCCTGCGAAATAGCGGTCGACGGCGGCATAAATTCCGAAACCGCAAGACTCTGCATCGGCGCGGGCGCCGACGTGCTCATATCGGGAAATACCATTTTCTCTTCGTCCGACCGCGGGGCCGCAATAAAACAGTTAAGGGGCATTTAGCTATGGAGTTTTTCCCCTCTTCTCTCGATAATCTTATCGACTGCTTCGCCCGCCTGCCCGGCATCGGGAGAAAAACGGCCCAGCGTCTGGCTTTTTTTGTGCTCCGCCTTCCCCGGGAGGAGGCGGAGGCCTTTGCCCACGCGATTTTGGAGGCCAGGGAAAGCGTCCGTTACTGCAGCGTCTGCCAGAACCTCACGGACGGCGAGATCTGCCCGGTCTGCGCAAGCGGCAAGCGCGACGGCTCCGTAATATGCGTTGTGGCGGACCCGAAAGACGTCGCCGCAATAGAGAGGGCGCGTGACTTCGCCGGGCTTTACCATGTGCTGCACGGCGTCATTTCCCCCATGAACCGAGTCGGGCCGGACGACATAAAGGTAAAGGAGCTTTTGGCCAGAGTCAGCCGCGGAGGCGTTTCGGAGGTCATTATGGCGACAAACCCGGACACCGAGGGAGAGGCCACGGCGATGTATATTTCGAGGCTTCTGAAGCCTCTCGGAGTCAGAGTCACGAGGCTCGCCTACGGAATACCCGTGGGAAGCAACCTTGAATACGCGGACGAGGCGACGCTTTTCAGAGCGCTCGAGGGCAGGCGTGAAATGTAATCTCTCCGAGCATAATACCACGGCCGGCTTAAAAAATGATTTAAAGAAAATAAAAATAACATTAAAACTTAAAAGCGCTTGAAGTCTATGACTTTTTTGTCATTTCCAACATAATTTGCGAGCAAGATTTGACATATAGATAAAATTCTGTTATAGTTTCAGTGAACATGGTTTATTGAGCCGTGTTTTGGATAAACTGAGCATTATGTACTGAGTACTTTTCATATAAAACCGCACAGGTCCGAGGGGCGGCGCGCGGCCGTAAATGCAGCGGCGATTCAGGGCTGTTGCAGAGCCGTCAGGCCGGTCCTTCTGTTTGGCGTTTTCCTGCATACATAACGCTATTTTAAGAATTAAAGGAGAAGTTTTACTTAATGGCAGAAAAATTGAAAATCGTATCGCTCGGAGGGCTTAACGAGATCGGGAAAAACATCACGGTATACGAGTGCCACGGCGATATTCTGGTCGTGGACGCCGGCATCGGGTTCCCCGACGACGACATGTACGGAATCGACGTCGTGATATCCGATATCAGCTATCTCGTAAAGAATAAAAACCGTGTAAGGGCGCTCGTGCTTACACACGGCCACGAGGACCACATCGGCGGAGTCCCTTATTTTCTCCGCGAGGTCAACGTGCCCATATATGCGACGCGGATGACGGCCGGGCTCGTGGAGCTCAAGCTGGAGGAGCATCATCTGCTCGAAAACGCCGAGATAATTACGGTCGAGCCGGGTGAATTTTTTCAGGCGGGATGCTTCGAGGTGGAGTTCATACATGTGAACCACAGCATCACCGGCGCTGTTGCCCTCGCGATCCATACCCCGCTTGGTCCCGTAGTCCATACCGGCGATTACAAAATCGACACCACGCCTATCTCGGAGGAAATGATAGATCTCGCAAGACTGGGCGAGTTGGGCAAGCAGGGCGTCCTCGCCATGCTCGGAGACTCCACCAACGTGGAAAACCCGGGCTACTCGGCCTCGGAGCGGAACATCGGCCAGCACTTTGACTCTCTCTTTGAAGGCTGCAGGGACCGCATCATCGTCACCACCTTCGCTTCCAACGTGCACCGCATACAGCAGGTTATAGACACAGCCGCCCGCCACGGGCGCCGCGTGGGCATAACCGGGCGGAGCATGGAAAACGTAATGAAGGTTTCCACCCGTCTCGGCTATCTCAAGATTCCCGACGGCGTTATGATAGAAATGTCCCAGATAAAAAACATACCCAAGGACAAGCTCTGCATAATCACCACCGGCAGTCAGGGCGAGGCGATGTCGGCTCTCTACCGCATGGCCTTTTCGGGCCACAAGCAGGTTGAAATCGGCCCCGGAGACACAATCATAATATCGGCTTCGGCGGTTCCCGGAAACGAGGAAACGGTAAGCCATATCGTAAACGAGCTGTTCAGGAAGGGCGCCAACGTGATTTACGGCAAGCGTATGGACATCCACGCGTCGGGCCATGCCTGCTGCGAGGAGATGAAGATAATGCTGGGCCTTATTAAACCCACGTTCTTTATACCCGTACACGGAGAGCACCGGCATCTTAAGCTGCACGCAGAGCTGGCAAAGCAGATGGGCATTCCCCCGAAAAACATAGTCATAAGCGATTTGGGCAACGTAATAGAAGTCACTCAGAAGTCCATAAAAATAAACGGCTCGGTACAGAGCGGGCGCATTTTTGTGGACGGAACGGGCGTGGGCGACGTGGGCAGCGTCGTTCTGCGCGACAGAAAGCACCTCGCTCAGGACGGCATGCTCGTCATCGTTTTGAGCCTCTCCTCGGAGGACGGCAGTCTTGTTTCCGGCCCCGACATAATCACGAGAGGCTTTGTCTATGTGAAGGAGTCCGGCGTTCTTATCGACGAGCTCCGCGACCTTGTGCTCGCGACGCTTGAGAACTGCCGCAAAAACAACATCCGCGACTGGGCGACCATCAAGGCAAGCATAAAGGGCGACGTTTCGGCTTCGCTTTACAAGTCCACAAAACGCTGTCCCATGATACTGCCTGTCATAATGGAGGTCTGAGGCAGGAGGCTTGCCGGCACGGCGACGTATAGCAGATACTTCGGGGAGCGGATACCGCCGCTCCCCGTCATGCTGCAAGCCCGCCGTTTTTTATAATTTTTTATAATTGAAGTAATATGAAATAACCTGTTGACAATTAAACATTCAGATGCTATTATTTTATAGCGCCTTTTAATATATGAAAATGCGGGTGTAGTTCAATGGTAGAACACCAGCCTTCCAAGCTGGATACGTGGGTTCGATTCCCATCACCCGCTCCAGCATTTTCGCCCCCGGCATTTGTGCCGGAGCCGTTTCGCATAAGAGTAACGGGGCGGGCGAAGAAGCGGCCCGGATTATTAAAAGGCTTATACGCGCCAGTAGCTCAGCAGGATAGAGCAACTGCCTTCTAAGCAGTAGGCCAGGGGTTCGAATCCCTTCTGGCGTGCCACAGCGCCCCAAGCGGCGCTTAAACCGAAGATGCGGTGGGTGTAGCTCAGGTGGTTAGAGCGCCAGGTTGTGGCCCTGGAGGCCGTCGGTTCGAATCCGATCATTCACCCCACTTTTTTTGCGTTTCAGGAATGGCCAGACGCTCGATATTGGGATGTCGCCAAGCGGTAAGGCACGGGACTTTGACTCCCGCATCCGCAGGTTCGAGTCCTGCCATCCCAGCCAAATATGACCTAGTAGCTCAGGCGGCAGAGCACCTGCCTTTTAAGCAGGGTGTCCGGA
>JAJUGN010000002.1 GCA_029265975.1 Clostridiales bacterium | reverse complement strand
GGCGGAAGCGCGACCAGCATAGCGACGATAAGCGGAAGCGGCCTGCTTACGGCGGTAAGCGAGGGAAGCGTCGTGGTTATAGCGAAGGCTCTGGACGGCTCTCTTGCGGATGCCACGCTGACCGTAACGATTGAAGCCGCGGCGGACACCACGCCTCCTGTGGTGACTGCGGAGGCTCAGACAGTCGGCAACCTGGACGGCGGATATGCCGTTGCGAGAAGCAGCGAGACGGGTACGATTTATCTTGTTCACAGCGACGTTACAACAGTTTCGCAGGAGAGTATCCAGGCCGCTGCCGGCGCAAAGAAAGCCTGCGCGCAGCCGGTCGCCGCAGCAAACAGCGATGTGCATATATCCACTAAAGGTCTGATTGCGGGAACCTACTACATATATGCGGCGGATGAAGCGGGCAACATTTCCTCAAAGAGCGCCAACGCAGTAACTGTCGTTGACAAGCTGACGCTGTCAAGCGATTTGGATTCGGCGAACGCGAACATCAATTCCGTGCGCGAAAGCGTTGACGGCAGCGACGTGAGCGTCTCGGAACAGTGGGTAACAGCTGCTGAAAAAACGGCCTACCAAAATAAAATAAACAGCGCCCGTAACGTGCTCGACAACGCCTCCTCGACGCAGGCCCAGGTGGACGCGGCTGTCGCGGAGCTCCAAGCCGCGACGAACGATTTCAACGCCGCCAAGAAAAACGGAACTTATACCGAGCCCGCCGCACCCGGAGGCGCCCCGTTCGGCGGCTGAAAAACTGATGCAAATATTACACGGACAGCTCGGGGGCTCCGCGGCAATCGCCGCGGAGCCCCCCCGGTTTAAGGCGGTCCGGCCGGAAAAGCAAATTGACTGCGGGCATGTGAGGATCAAAGGAGACGGTAACTTCGGAAGTGATTTCATTGTAAGTTACCTTCGCGCCCAGCTTTTCGAAAGCGGTCCTCACGGGAACCATGAAAACACCGTCAATCAACTGGGGAGGGACGTCGAATGTAAAGATATCTCCGTCTATCGTTCCTTCCAGGGCGCCGCTTTTCATGACCAGGGTGCGGGTGCCGAGAATGACGCTTGCCGTGCCCCCGCTTTCCTGCCTGACGTATCCGCCGAGAGCGAAGGCGATGTCGCGCAGCGGCGCCAGCACCCTGCCTTCCCTGACAGTCAAAGCTTGAATATTTTTAAGAGGACTGGCGGAAGTCCCAAAAGCTTCTTTCACGGGCTCGTTGCTCCGGGAATACTCCCGATTTCCGTGTTTGCTCATATCAAGCGCCTCTCCGGCATTAAACGATACCGAGGCCGTCCTGATAAAATTATAAAAATTGTCGTAGTCTTCCGTTTTTACAAGCAAAGATTTTTCCCTGTTCGCAAAGATTTCCTCTCCGCTTATTAAAAAATATTTCCCGTTCGGATTTGCCGAGCTTCTGGTAGCATCGTTCCATGTAGGATCGACATGCAGCCACTTTCCGTCGACATAAACCACATTCCATATGTGCAGCGTCTTGGAACCGCTGCCGGTGTATACATGAGCCGTTATCGTGAAATTTTTCACGTTCACGCAGTCCAGCAAATAGGCAAGCGTCTCAGCGTAACCGGAGCATATGGCTT
This sequence comes from Clostridiales bacterium, assembly GCA_029265975.1. GTDB lineage: Bacteria > Bacillota > Clostridia > Oscillospirales > Oscillospiraceae > DUPK01. The sequence goes on along the minus strand of JAJUGN010000002.1, from coordinate 86,486 downwards.
TTCCGTTAAACACGAAGTCCGCGATGCCGGAAGCGTTGTTGCCATAATCGTAATCGGCGTTCAGGCAGACATATTCATTCAATTTTCTGACCTTTTCATAGTCACTGTCTTCAGGAGCGCAGATTCCTTGCGCGGCCTTTTTCAAAAAAGCCCTAGCCTCGACATCTCTGACCTCAAGTGCTTTTCCCCAGCCTGATTCAAAATCTGCGGCTGAGGCTGCGATAGAAAAAGAAATAATGAAAAAAACCGCGATAACCGCTTTTCTTAATATATTTTTCATGTCTACCACCCTAAAATCGGCCCGCTTTAACAGATGGCGCCAATTCATATATCGGATGGAAACATGCAAATTTTATAACTTGGCCGGGCGCAGCCATAAAGGAGCCCAGAAGCCAAAAGAGACGGCTGAGGGCGCGCCCCAATGCGGGCCCTCAGCCGCCTTACAAATTGCAACGCGCCCCGGAGCGCTGTGGAAAAAGGACATTAGCGGTTTCAAAACAGCCTTTCTGCGGCTGCGGTAAAGCAGAAAACCGAAACGCTTTTTTTCGGTTCCGGCTATAATTGCAGTAATCAAGGCGGCGAATTGTGCCCCTGCCGCCGACGCACTAAAGGCGATCCGGTCGGCGCGAGGCCGATGACTCAGCTTTTTGCGCCTGTTTTGATTTCCTCCATTTTTTCTTTTGTAAGCTTGTAGAAGAATTTGAGGAAAATGAAGCCTATCAAGGGGATTATAGCCGGTATTATGCTATAAGTGTTTATGATGGAGGCTTTAACGGCCGGCGTCACCTTTCCCGCCACATAGCCCGATGTCATCAAAGCGAAGGGAATCAAAACGCTTTTCAGTATGTTGGCCAGCCTGACGGTAACTCCGCTGAGCCCCATGATTATGGCGTTGGCGTCCTTTCCGGTTTTATATTTCGTATATATCACATTGTCCATATAAAGGCTTAGCTCAAAGGTCTGGGTTGTGCCTGTCAGGCCGTGGACGACAAAATTGAAAGCCATAAACAATAATACGCTGCCGGCAACAAATCTGGTGCAAAACAGAAAAACGGCAATCAAGGGATAAACGACCAGCAGAAATTTTCTCGGATCTTTGACTTTGCAACCTATTATCCTAACAAGCAGAGAACCGGACATCCCCGCGATGCCTATAACGAGCATATGAAGGGCGGTGAGGTCGGGGCGAAGCGCCACATACTTGTAATAGTATACGGCGACGGAGGGCAGCACAAGCGCCGCCACGTTGCTGGACAAGTCTATTATGAGAGTTACAAGGAGCTGAAAATTTGAGGAAAGCACTTTGAAAACAGCTTTCAGCGAAAGAGTGTCCCCGTCTTTTTCTGCCGGATTGTTTTCGGAAAACTCCTCGAATCCTTTTGAAAGCCTGAAATGTACCAGATTTGTAGCAATATAGACGACTCCGGAGCCTATTACAATCAACGGATATAAAAGCCTCTCGCTTAAGGAGGCCGCCAGCGCGACAACAATCGTGGGCGTGAGGTAGTTTCCGAGCATTCTGCCGGCGTTGGAGCCTATCATGCGCTGGGAGCTGAGGCGGTTTTTCTCCTCCTGATTCCTGGCTATTACGTTTATTAAGGAAACGTTTGCCGTATAGCTCAGATTTTGAAAAAGTTTTGCGGCCACAAAGCCGAAGGTTATTATTACGGCGGAAAGCAGTGCGCTGCCGGGAACCGAGACAAAATGAATTATGTAAAAAACGACCGTAAGAGGCGGGCAAATAAGAATATATGTGCGCAGCCGTCCCCATTTGCCGGGGCGCAGCATCGATATTACAGCTCCTGCTGAAGAAGCGAAGATGAAATCGCAAATGCTCATGATGAGCATTGCGCCGCTTATTAGGGCGAGGGGTAAAAGAGCGACATCGGTCATGAATATTGCCAAATAAGTGCTGGATATCATAGTAATCCAGCCTTCGCCGACGCTTTCGACACCCCATAACAAAAACTTACGATCGAGCTTCGAATTTTGCATTTTTTCCCTCCAATTGCAAGATTCCCGCACGCGGGGCATGACTACACAATAATATCAGGGGGATAAGGGGCTGCAAACGCCGAAAATGCCGTTTGTTTTATGATTTTACAATATGCCCTCCTTTCGGGACTGATAATTTGATGCGTGGAAATTTTAGCGGCAGTTACATTATAACAAATAAGGGGTAAAAAGTAAATAAATATATGCAATATATAATAAAACATAGTTTATTATATATAATTTTTTGGCAAAATACACCAAAGCGTGTCCGGCTGCGTATGGGGCGACAAAACTTCAAATGCGACCGCCCGAAAAACGCAGCCGCCGTTTTTTTCTCGGCGGCTGCGTTTTTCGGGCGGGAAAAATTACCTATTTCTTTACAGTGAATTTGATGGTTTCCTTTAATTTGTCATTTAAGTATATCTCGACTTTGTATTCGCCTGCCGGGAAGCCGTTGGCGGGTCTGGTTAGGTTGAATGCCACATATTGATTTGTCTGCGTGGTTTTAACGTCTACCGTGGCGATATCTATTTTTGCGTCCACATATATCCATTTGGCCGAGATCTTCGTATCGGAGGGGGCATTTTTTACAAGCGCTGTCGCGTAAATTATCGGCGACTGCGGCGAAAAAACGTCCGTTTTGCTTACGGGCTTCATTGAGACAGGATCAACCGAGGACGCCATAGCCGGCTCGCTGATGTTGGCGGTCGAAAAGCGGAATTCCCCTCCGTTTGCTATCGCAAGAACGATGAACAAAACAATAACAGCCAAAATCGAGATTAAGCAGCCTCTTCTTTTCTTTTTCTGCTTGGGTTGGGGCTGGGCATCGAAAGGCTCACCTGAGGCATGCGACTGCCGGGGCTGCTGTGCCGACACGGGGTCGGCGGCTGCGTTGGGGACGCCTGTCGGAGCCCCGCAGGCTCTGCAGAATCGAGCGTCGCTTTGCAGCTCGGCTCCGCATTTTGTGCAAAAAAGAGAAGCTTTTTCGGGCATTTTTTTACCGCAGGAAGGACAGAAGCTCCCGCTGGAAACCGCTCCGCAGGAACAGCGCCAGCCTTCCGTTTCGTTGTGCTCAGACATATGGCCGCTCACCTCTTATTAAGTTTTTTGTTTGTAACCGCCGATGAGAATAATGCGGAATAAATAAGAATATGCCGCAAAATCTCTTGCAGATTATTTTATAACAGTTTTCTATATTTTTCAATTCTTTTTGACAAAAATCGTTTCTATCGTCGGGGACTAAAAAACGTTTGCCGACCGGAAACTTAAATTATTATGAGAATCATTTTGTGCTGCTTACAAATATATAAAATTGATATTTATTTAAAAACGGTTGTATATTGCGCACAACTATTGCCTCAAGTATTGTTTTCACAATAACATGACATACAATTGCAACCTCTATTTTCGTAATAAATATCAATATTAGTAAAAATATTTTTGTGTTATTATTAATTTTAATAACAAGGCTGCATACTGCTGTCTTTCTGCATAATCGGACGGAGGCTCGGGGAGTAAACATGGCGCTTAGTATTTTAAGCAGGGATATGTCGGCTGCCCCTTTCTTGAGCGCTCGGTGTTTGCTTGCCGGCAAGAGCCGAAGGCCAGCTTAAAGACGAAAAGACTGCGACTAATCCCAGTTTTTGTTTTCCGAAGATATCCGGGGGTGAAACGGCTGAGGTTTGATATATAAAACGTTTTTGCATATGAATCGTGAAAAAACAAAGGTCGGGTGTTAAAAAGTGATAAATTACACGTTAAAAAGGCTTTTGCTGATGATACCTGTTCTTCTGGGGGTTTCGCTATTGGTTTTTACCATAATGTACTTCACTCCAGGGGATCCGGCGGTTATCATCCTGGGCCCCAGCGCGACGCAGGAGTCGATCGCGCAGACGAAACATGAACTAGGCCTGGATAAGCCTTTCGGCGAAAGATATCTCGAGTATATCGGCAACGCGTTTTTGCGCTTTGACTTGGGCAAATCCTATTTCACCGGAAGAAGCGTCTCCGACGAGGTGCTCGTAAGGCTGCCATATACTTTGAAGCTCGCGGGTCTTGCCATCCTTTGGTCGATTATTATTGGCATCCCGGCAGGGGCTATAGCCGCAATGAATCAGAACACCTGGAAGGACAACGCCACGATGTTTGGCGCGTTGTTCTTCCTTTCCATGCCGGCTTTCTGGTTTGCTCTTGTGCTGGTCATGATATTCTCCATAAATCTCAGACTGCTGCCCGTTGTCGGAATCGAATCGTGGAAGGGCTATATACTTCCGGTAATATCCATGAGCGTCGGCGGCGCCGCCGGCATCGCCCGCCAGACAAGGTCGAGCATGCTTGAGGTAATAAGGCAGGATTATGTAACGACTGCAAGGGCCAAGGGCCAGAAGGAGCGGCTCGTCATAACGGGACATATTTTGAGGAACGGTCTGATTCCGATCGTCGTCGTGGCAGGCAACAGCATGGGAACGATGATGGGAGGAGCGCTTATTGCCGAGACCATATTTTCGATACCCGGAATGGGCTCCTACATGGTGAATGCGATATCGAAACGCGATTATCCAGTGGTCCAGGGCGGAGTGCTTGTTATCGCGATATGCTTCAGTCTTATTATGCTGCTTGTTGACATAGTATTGGCCTTTGTCGATCCGAGGATCCGGGCTCAGTTTTCCAGCAAGAAAAAGAAAGGGAGTGCGGCAAAATGGAAAGCAGCGGCGTAATGGCGGCGGAAGCGAAAAAGGAATCGAATATTTCAATAGTATGGCGTCGTCTTCGAAAGAACAAGCTCGCCGTGGCGGGACTGATTATCATCGCGCTGCTGGTTCTCATCGCGATTTTCGCTCCGCTGATCGCCCCTTACGACTACGCCGAGCAGGATCTCACGAATACCTTCGCCCCGCCCAGCAGGGAGCACCTTCTCGGCACCGACGATCTCGGAAGGGACGAATTGAGCCGCCTTATCTACGGGACGCGGCAGTCGCTGCAGATCGGCGTGTTTTCGGTCGCAATAGCCACGGTTCTGGGCACCACGCTCGGCGTTTTCGCCGGTTTTTACGGCGGGAAAGTGGATATTCTTCTGATGCGGTTTCTGGATATTTACCAGTCCATACCCGGGCTGCTGCTTTCGATAGCTCTGGCGACTTCTCTGGGGCCCGGCCTCAACAACGCTATAATAGCCATAGGCGTGTCGACAATGTCGGTATACGCCAGAATAATACGCGCCTCGCTTCTTAAGGTGAGGAGCATGGAATATATAGAGGCGGCGAGAGCGATTAACGCAACAGACTTCAGAATAGTGATGAAGTATGCGCTCCCTAACGCGATAGCTCCTCTTCTCATATCCATAACGATGAATATCGGAAACTCGATCCTGGCCGCGTCGATGCTGAGCTTCATAGGACTCGGCGCTCAGCCTCCGGTAGCCGAGTGGGGCGCTATGCTGACTGCCGGCAAGGATTTCATAAGGACGCACGGAAGCCTTATCACTTATCCCGGCATTGCAATGGTCATAAGCGTTCTGTCTTTCAATCTGCTCGGAGACGGGCTAAGAGACGCTTTGGATCCGCGCCTTAAAAACTAGACGGGCTGAACATACGGTTTTGCGAAATTTGAATGATGCCAGGTGAAAAGATGAAAGAAGCCGAAAAACTATTGACAATAAGCGATCTGACGGTTGAATTTACCTCGGACAGGGAGATAATTCAGGCTGTCAATCATGTGTCTCTCGATATATATAAAGGCGAGACGCTCGGACTGGTCGGCGAAACCGGAGCGGGCAAAACTACGATTGCCAAGTCCATTCTGAGGATACTTCCCAAGCCACAGGGCCGGACAAAAAGCGGAAATATAATTTTTAACGGCACGGATCTTCTGAGCCTCAGCGAACAGGAAATGCGGAAAATAAGGGGAAATAAGATCTCGATGATTTTTCAGGACCCAATGTCCGCCCTGAACCCGGTCGTTTCCGTTGGGAAACAGATTTCCGAGGCTATCTCGCTGCACCAGAAGCTTTCAAAAAAGGAAACAAAAGAGCTTGCGATAAAGATGCTTGAGATGGTGGGCATACCCGGAGGCCGCTATGACGAATACCCTCATCAGTTTTCGGGCGGAATGAAGCAGCGCGTCATAATCGCTATGGCGCTCGCCTGCAGACCCGAGCTGCTGCTTGCCGACGAGCCGACTACCGCGCTGGACGTGACGATACAGGCTCAGGTTCTGGAAATGATGGCGAAGCTCAAAGAGGAGCTTAAAACATCCATGCTGCTTATAACGCACGATCTCGGCATCGTGGCGGAAACCTGCGACAAGGTTGCCGTCATTTATGCCGGCGAAATTATCGAGTACGCAAGCGTCGAGGAAATATTCGACAATCCGCTCCATCCATACACGCTTGGTCTGTTCGGCTCCCTGCCCAGCTCAGACGGCAACAAGGAAAAAAGGCTGAAGCCGATAAACGGAATGATGCCGAACCCGGCCCGCCTGCCAAGCGGATGCAAATTCGCCGAAAGGTGCCCGCACGCAAGCGAGGAATGCAGAGCCAACGAAATTGAGCTTGCGGACACGGGAGAAGGCCATGTGGTCAGGTGCATAAAGCATTCGCTGGTAAAGGAGGCAAGATAATGGCGACGATTTTGGAGGTCCAGAACTTAAAGAAATACTTCAACACTCCGAGGGGCCTTCTGCACGCCGTAGACGACGTGAGCTTCAAGATGGAGGCCGGAACCACTCTCGGCGTAGTCGGGGAATCCGGCTGCGGCAAATCGACGCTCGGCAGGACTATACTGCACCTTCTGGACAGCACGGACGGCAAAATATTTTTTGAGGGCGAGGACGTCACCTGCGTCAGCAGAAAAAAGCTGAGGCAGCTCCGGCGGGATATGCAGATAATTTTCCAGGACCCGTTTTCCTCCCTCAATCCGCGCATGTCGGTCAGCGACACGATAAGCGAAGCCTTTTATATAAACGGCGAAAAAAACAAAGACTATATCAGAAGCGAAACACGCAAGCTCATGGACACCGTAGGGCTTGCAAGGATATTCGAGTATTCATATCCGCACGAGCTGGACGGAGGGAGATGCCAGAGAATAGGCATCGCCCGCGCGCTCGCTCTCAATCCCAAGTTCATTGTCTGCGACGAGCCGGTTTCGGCGCTTGACGTTTCGATTCAGGCGCAGATACTGAACCTGATGTCGGACCTCCAGAAGGAAAAGAAGCTGTCTTATATGTTTGTCACCCACGACCTTTCCGTGGTCAGGTACGTTTCCGACGAAATAATCGTCATGTATCTGGGCCAGATGGTTGAAAAGGCGTCTTCCGACGAGCTTTTCAGAAATCCTCTGCATCCTTATACAAAAGCTCTGCTTTCGGCAATACCGGTTCCGGACGTCCATCACAAAAAAAACAGAGTTTTGCTGCAGGGCGAAATTTCATCTCCCGTCAACCCGGCTCCGGGCTGCCGCTTCGCCGCACGATGCATCAACGCGACGCCTGAGTGCAAAAAGCCGCAAAAATTGGTGGAAGTGAGTCAAGGGCATTTTGTTTCCTGCAGCAAAGTTCAGGAAGTAAAATAATATAAAAAGGAGTAAGTGGAACATGGTAAAAAGGATTGGAATTTTGTTTCTGGCGCTCGCGATTCTCTTCGGCTTCACGGCGTGCTCAGGCGGAGCTCCGGCAAGCTCGGCCAGCCCCGCCGCAAGTGCCAAGCCTGCAAAGACCACCATCAACATAGCGATAGGCAACGACCCGGGTACGCTTGACCCTTGCGGCACTTCAGCCAACACCGGATGGGACCAGATATCGTATCAGATATATGATACGCTTTATACATTCGACAATAACATGAAGGAAGTTCCCAGGCTCGCCGAATCCTGGGAAAAGAAGGACGACCTGACCTATGTTTTCAAGCTCCGCAAGGGCGTAAAATTCAGCGACGGAACCGACTTTAAGGCTTCGGACGTTCTTTACACTATGAGGGACATCTATAAGCCCGACAAGGTGGCGGGACTTCAGGTGTCGGCGGTCGACTTCGACAAGACCAAGGTCATAGACGACAACACCATACAGATAGTGTTCAAGCAGCCTAATGCTCCGAGCTTTGCCCAGCTTGCCTATATAAGGATCACAAGCGAGAAGGCATACAAGGCGAGCACCGACAAGATGAAGACAAAGCCTGTCGGCACCGGCGCTTATATGCTGAAGGAGTGGGTAACAGGAACCTCCATCACTATTGTGGCGAACCCCAATTACTGGGGAGAAAAGCCCGTTATCCAGACCGCGGTATATAAAATAATTACCGACTCCGCGCAAAGGACAAACGCTCTGCTCGGCGGAAACGTAGACATTGCGTTCACCATTCAGGGCAGCGACGTGGAAACGATCAAAAAAGACGGCAAAAACACGGTATCCGTAACATCGAACAGCTCTAACGACTCCTTTATTTTCAATACTACGACCAACTCGGTCTGCTCGAACCCGGATCTGAGGAAGGCAATAGCCTATGCGACCGACAAAGCGGGCATACAGAAAGCGGCTTACGCTGGACTCGGAAATACCGCGATAGGCCCCGTGCCGAGGATATTCCGCGACTTTGACAAATCGTGGATGTCCGGCGGCTACTACGACTATAACCTTGACAAGGCCAAGGAAGCTCTCGCAAAGTCAAAGGTTCCCGCAGGCACGACACTGACTATAATTTCAAACGGCGGCAAGGAGCAGATGATATCCGCTCAGGTCATTCAGGCCAGCCTACAGAAGCTCGGCCTCAACGCCAAGATAGTGACCTACGATCCCTCGGTGTTTTCAAAGAACGCCATGGACGCCAAGGGCGGCTGGGATATCGCCATGTATTCGACCAGCTCTCCGAACCTGTTCATTGCGGACGTGTTTAACGCATATTTCCTGAACCTCGGAATCGGCGGATACAAGCCCGATGATTTCGTCAAGGCGGTTCAAAACGGACTTCTTGTGACCGACGTGGCAAAGATGGCTCCGACTTCAAAGGCCATAGTCGACATAGTAATGAGAGATGTTCCGCACTTCTCATATATGGAAAACCCGATAATAAACGCTTATTCAAACAGCGTGCAGGGTTTTGCAATCTGGTATATAAAGATAGTGCCGATCCGCCTGATCTCATTCAAATAATATATCAAATAAAGCGGAGCGCCGATAAGGCGCTCCGCTTCAGACTGTCAAAAAAGCCCTTTGGGCTTTTTTGACAAGGGGGTTGCATGACGGCCGCTCTGCCGCGCCCGTCATGAGAGGTGTCATTTCCGACGTACACGCCGCCGGAAATGACAGATTTTACTTTTTTACGCCATTCGCGGCGGAAATTCTGCGAAGCTTTTTTGCTGTAAACAAGTTCTTTGACAAGCTGAAGCGGAGCGCCGATAAGGCGCTCCGCTTCAGCCATAATGAAAACAGTACAATTATTTATTTCAGCGGCGCGGCAATGAAAAAGCACCCCAGGCGCGCGTATCGGATAGCCCATCCGGAAAGCGCCTAAAAAATCTGTCAGCAAACCAACAAAGCGGGGGCATTTAATCAGAGCTTTATGCTCTTTTTTATTTCCTCAACCCGGACGGGTTTCCCCTCAGATACAAAGATGTGCAGTTCGCCGAACTTTATATCGCGTATCATCTTTATCAGCCTGGCTTCCTGCTCGCTGAGCAAAAGCCCGGCCTCCGTTTTCTTTTCTTCCATATTCATTCTCCATAGACACATTATTAATTCGGCTCGCGTTTTCGGCGGCGCGCCGGGCAAATCGCGGGGCCTCCGCGGATGCATTCCGATGCCGGCTGAAAAGGGACCGAAATAAAATACTGCGGCAACCGAAAAGATTGTCGCAGCCGTATTTCTGCAAAACAGCGCCGATCCCGAATGCCGCGGGCGGCTTGTTTCAAAGCAGGTCTTCTGGCTCGCGCTTATAGGACATTAGTCCTGCGGCGCGCGCTCTGCCTTCCCGGTTTCCCAGTGACCGACTTTCGTCGACGAGCGCGGCCTCGCGCATACAGCGGCGGTTCCGCTCGGGATTCTAACCCGATTATCTATTCTTCCCCCAAGGCCCTGCGCCTTGAGGAACACTTTGAAAGCTATTCAATTTCTTTGATTAACATTATCACATATGCTAATTTTTGTCAACTCCGTTTCGCCGCAGGTTTGCCCGGCGGAATTTCAATAATATAGCCTACTTTCTTTTTCTCTCTTTAAGCCCCGCCTTTTCCAAAACCCTGGGCCAGGGTCCCAGGCGGCATTTAATGTACGAAAACCCCGGTATCATGCTCTTTTTTGGGACAAAGCCGAGTTCTTGCACATACGACCTCAAATAGCGCAGGAGCTCCTCGTCCGTGTCGCTCCTGTGGTCCTGCGCAAATCTAGCCTCACGGGTTAATATTTCGGCATATTCAATTGTTGCGTGCGAGAGTTTCGGTGTTTCGTTTCCCATAATTTGCGTTTCACCACTTCGCGCAAAATAGTGCTTCAGGCGCTTCAAAATAATCCCGTTGCGGGTCTAAGATCAAACAAAGCATCATTCTGGCTTTCAATATAATTTTCCAGTTCCTCCCGGCTGCCCGACATGAATTCGTAGGTGAGAAATTCGGGGTCTATCTGCTTTATAAGCCCCAGTATTCCGCTTCCGGTGAAAGGTCGGTGCGTATCGATGCTGAGGACATGCTTATAGGCCTCGCACAGCCTGTCGAGGTATGCGCCTTTTATCTCCGGAGGGCTGGCAATAAGCTGCCTTATATAATCGCCGCTCAGGCTCTGGTGCAGGTGGACGCCTTTTATATAATCGCACAAATCCCCGTGCGAGTCCAGGACGGCGCGTATAAACCCGACGCCCTCTTCCTGCGATTTGAGATGGGGATTGGTGTGCATCAGATGGCCTATGTCCAGCATGATGCCCTTTTTATCGAATGCGATTCCTTCCATCATCCTTCGCGTTATGCCCGGGCTTCTCATCGTAAAGCCCGGCCACCATAGATTTTCTATCAGAAAGCGGAAAGAGTACGGCTTGCCGTCGAGCGCGGCATTTATAAGCTCTAGAGAGGCTTCCGCAACCTCTTCATCGCCGTGCCGCATTTTGTAGGAGAGCGTTTCTTCAATTGAGACGTCCGACACATGGAACACCACATACTCGGCTCCTATGCTCTCGGCAAAATCCAGCTGCGATCTGTATAGGTCGATTATCGCCTGCCTGCCGCCTCCGAAAACGCGCGCCGCCTCATCTCTCGTGCCGAATTCGGACAGGATCCCTTCCTCGTCGCCGTTCCAGAAGTCCACCCAGCAGCTGTAATATGATAGGTGGAGGCCTGTCACCAAATCCGCGGGGATTTTACCGAGCATATTGCCGTCAGCGGGGAGCAGCTCCAGCCCGTCCAGGCCGTGCGTACGGCAAAAGCCCCGAATGTCCTCGCCGTCCGAGAAACGGTCCGTATCTATTTCGGTGTTTGTTATGTTGGCTAAGATTTTCATGATTTCAGCGATCTCCGATAATTGAAAGAGTTACGGCGGCTGCGGCGGCAATTGAGGCCGCCGCAGCCTTATTTCCCTTGCCCGGATCCGATTGCGAGTGCTTAAATTATGCTTCAAAACAGTGTTTTTCTTTAAGCTAGCATAGTCGGAACAGGTTGTCAACGCTCCGCTCGGGCAAGAGAATCGAAGCCGGCGTATTACAGCCTGGTTTTTTCCGCAAAGCGCATCAGTATGGTGGCTACCTGGGCGCGGGTGGCGGTGGCGGAGGGTTCGAGCGTCTTGTCGCTCATTCCTTTTATGAGGCCTTCGGCAACCGCCCATTTTATGGCGCTGTCCGCCCAGGCGCTTATGCATTTGCCGTCCGTGTACGCGCTGAGATCGGCCGTCTTCGTCACGTCGAGGCCCTTGTATTTTGCGTAGTTGTAAAGAATGGTCGCGAGCTGCTCTCTCGTTATGCTGTCGTTTGTGCCGAATATACCCCCGCCGTAGCCACTGACAATCTTATTGGCGCTTGCCCAGGCGACAGCCTCCGTATACCACTGACCGCTTTCCACATCGGAAAAAGCGTTCGTTCCGCTGATGCCCGGCTTCCCCTCCAGGCGGTAGAGAACTGCAACGACCATCGCCCGCGTCATATTGCTCTCGGGTTCAAAGCTCGTCGACGATGTGCCGCTCATAAGCTTCCTCTGAGACGCGTACCTCACCGCGTCGAAGTACCAAGCGTCTTTGCTGACGTCTGCAAACGGATTTGTCCATGCCGTCGAATAACCCACGACGTAGTATGAAAGATGTGTCGTTGTGAAGGTGGCAAGGCCAGTCGTTTTGTCGTATGTGCAGCTCATCTGCCGGAGCTCGCCCTTGCCGTCCAGGTACCAGACCTTGACGTTATCGCTAGTTTCACCGTTTTTAAGCGTGTAAGGCAGAGAGATAGTTACGCTGCCGTCGCCGAAGCTCGAGATGTGGCTGCCTCCGCTCATGATCGAAATGTCGTATACCCTTTCGCTTCCGACGGCGCTCCTTTGCGCCTCAGTCAGAGTCGCGGGCGGGACCTCGCTCATGCTGACGGAGACAGTTCCTCCTGACGCCTGATTTGATATCGAGGCCAGCGCCTCGTTAGGAATGCTCACGCTGCCCAAAGGAGTATCCACTCTCAGCGCCGCCCCCGCCTCCGAGGCTATCGCGCCCAGCGAAGTCTTCGGCAGCTCGACGCTCATCTTCGATGCAGTCCCGCTCACCTTGGGGGCGATTACGATGGTATCGCTTCCGCCCCTTTTAGCGCTGGCAATTGCTTCGGTTATATCCGAGGCGCTCATGCTTACAGCAGCCTTCCCGTCGGACGCCGAGACGCTTGGAGTCAGCTTGACAGCCCCGCCGGAGCTTTCCGGCGCCTTATCGCTTCCCGTGATTGCGGAGGGAGAGGCGCCCGGGGAAAAAGCCCCCAGCTCGTTCAGCCTTTGGACTGCGTTGTTATAGTTTGTGACTATCGCAACCGTTATGTAGAGCCGCTGGTCCGCCGAAAGCGCTTTGTACGCGGAATCTACGGCAAGAATCTGCGCCGCGACCGAGCTCATATTCGAGGCGGTGATTTCGGAAGCTTTGGGAAGCGCGGCGAGCAGCTTTTTCACGTTGGCGATATCCTCGTAAAACTTCAGCCTTTCCTCCGCCGAGGTTAAAACGGCAAGGTTCGTTACTTCGCCCTTCTGAGACGAGGTCAGGCTCTCATAAATTTCGCGTGCGTACGTTATTTCTTCTTTGAAGCCCGAATAATTTGACAGCGTCATGCCAGACGATGCGGGCAGCGAATTGATGAGATCCTTTGTGAAATCGGCCCTGCTGCCGTAAACCTTGATTGTGTATCTCGTTCCGGTATAGTCGATGGCCTCGGTTTCCTGATTGTTCATGGAAGGCCATTCCCGCTCTCCGCAGCCCACATAGATAGTGTCTCCGGGCTTGACGGTAAGGGTTTCCGTCCGCTTGTAGTACGCCGAGTCGTCATTGTATCTGTTGAGGAAGGTTTTGACGAGATAGTTTTTGTTTTTCGCCCTCGGGGTTACCTTAAGGCTTTGGGAGGGGCCGGATATTATAAGCCCATAGCTCAGCTTTGTATTCTTAAAGGCCGGCATGAGCGTACCGGAGCTTATCGAAAGGGCGTCAAGCGACGTGTCGGCGTTCCCCCAGGTGCCCCCGATGTCCGCGCCCAGGTTCGTTGTGAACATTATGCGGATTTCATCGCCGTTTGAAAGCCCGCCGCCTGTAACGGAAAAATGCTGGAAGCCCTCGTTTACGAACCAGTCGTTGAGCGTCCCCATCCAGCCGGAACCCGAATACCCGTCGAACTCCCCGAGCCTTCCGCCTCCGGACTTTGTGATCGAGGAGAGATAGGTTATGCCGTATTTATCCGAGCTGCCGGTTCCGGTCCAGGTGCAGCCCCGCGCTTCCAGGGCTCTGAGAACGCAGGTCATCATAGTATCTTTTTCATAAAGGATGTGCCACCCGCTCAGGAGCGTGCCAGTCCATCCCGGCGTGTCGCCGTTGGCAGGCGCAGTAAAGGTGGTGTTCTCGACGGTGATGTAGACCTCGCCTACGGCTCTTCCGAAATCTGTCGGCGCATTTGCCGTTTCCTTTGTCGGAACGGCGGCCATTGCGGCGATTGCGGCCTTTCTGGCCGAAGCGACGCCGTAGAAGCTGGCGGCGCCGGAAATATTTGTGATGCCGCTGTTATAGGCCGCGGCAAGAGCCGCCCAGTTCTCCTCCGTGTAATTTGCCTGGCTGTAGGAGGAGTATACCGCGGTAAGCGACGCCGCCGAGGCTTCCTTTGCCGCGTTCAGATCGCTTTCGCTTGTCACGGGCCCCCAGACCGCGGTTATGGTCACGTTGCTGAAGGGCATGCTGAATCCCATGACGGCGTTGTCAAAGGTAAGATTGACGCAGTCCTTTTTAAGCCCCAGGTAGTCGGTCTTATTGAAATGCGTCAGAGGGCTCCAGCTAACGCCGTTTTTGTCAAGGCCCTGGATATTGTACTCCTTTATCTCATAAGCGACGCCGCCCACATAAACCTTTGCCTTGCCGCTTTTGCAGCCGGAATCGGTTATCTGAGAGAAGGAGAAGCCCTCGTGAGTAATCCGCCAGTTGCCGCCAGTAAGCACATGGTCCTGAGCGTCCCGTATCTGATAGTAGCTGGCATAGGTAACGTCCGCGGTCAGGACTATAGGTTTAAGGGCAGTGGACGCAGTTTCCGTCATGGACGTCGAATTGAAAGCTCCGAGCGGTTTGAGCTTGCCGCCGCCGGTTTCCTGCGTCAGCTTGTCCTCGCTGGCCGGATTTGACCTAAGATAGGCGTACATGGATCTGATCGCGGCCGTCGCCTCTTCGGTATCGGCCTCGACCTGGAACTTGAGCGTGTAATTCACGGCCTCGGGCAGCCCGGCCTGATTTGCGGCGAAAATTGCCTTGTATTTGTTCTGCTCAATGCCGCTGAGCTGGGATATCTGGTATTCGCTCATCGTACCGTAGGCTGTTATAAGAGCGTCGACCTTGCCCTGGAGGCTTTTGTCTATGAGCGAAGTGTTGTCCGGCAGCTCGTTAAGCAGGGTGCGGAAGGAGGAGATTTTCTTTGTGTTGTCGGAGGAGGCAGCCTCCCTGAGCGCATTTATACCCTCAACCGCCGTTTTCTTGGCTTTCCAGGCGTCGCCGAGCGTGGCGGCCTCGCTTATTGCCTTGGTGCCGTTCTGATAATAGCTTTTTACGCTTTTCCAGCTGTCTGCGCTGAAAATATCCTCATCACAGGCGGCGTAGGCCGCGTCAAGCTCCGCCTGGAGCTCTGCCTTCACTGCCGACGGGTTCAGCGAAGGGGTGATATGCACGATGACTGTGCTTCCGCAGGATATCCCGCCGTAGTCTCCTTTTTCAAGTATGCTCAGCGCGTACCAGCCTTCCGAATACAGCTTGAGAGTGAAGCCGCCGTCAGAGCCGCTAACGGCTCCGCTGTTTTTAACCGCGGCAGCGGACCGGGCCGCCGCCTCCGTCTGGCAGCAATCGCTGACGAAAACCGAAGCTCCGGAGACGGCGCTCTTCTCTCCGGAATACTTGCTCGGCAGAGCCGACTGCGCAAGTACGGTCATGCTGAAGGCCTTTCCGGCCTCGGCGGAAAGCTCCTTTTGGGAAGCCTCAAGATAGCGCACATACGAGCCGACTTCGGAAACCCCGTAGCAGCTCAGAGACCCGCTCAGATTATAATATGTCGGCACCGCCATATAGACGACCAGCAGCTCGTCGCCGTCGTGGAGCTTCACATCGTCAAAATTCAGGCTTTCGGGGGCGCTTATTCCGCCGGTAGCCGGATTGAGCAGGAAAACGCCGTTTAAGTATACGCCTATGCGGCAGTCTGCAATCCTGCTGCTGTCTATTCTGCTTTCAAGAGCGCTGCA
Source organism: Clostridiales bacterium (assembly GCA_029265975.1). Taxonomy (GTDB): domain Bacteria; phylum Bacillota; class Clostridia; order Oscillospirales; family Oscillospiraceae; genus DUPK01. The sequence goes on along the minus strand of JAJUGN010000002.1, from coordinate 70,593 downwards.
ACTGAAACCAAGGGCGTCCTTTATGGTGGCACCCCCGCTCAGCGTAAGCGTGCGGGTTCCGACAATGTCCACCGGCGATGCGTTCTTTTTGGCGGCGTAAGCGTCACTAACGGTCACGGATACCGAAATCGAGCCGGCCGAGGGGCTCAAGCCCTTATAGCAGGCGTCCCATAATTTTTTATAAACGGCAACGTATTCCTTTGCCTCGTTCTTTCCGACGTTAAAAGTCGGTCTGCCGTGACTTGCACACCATGCGAGCGCCTCGTCCCTCGCGGCGATGAAATCCGCCCAGCTCTGCGCCGTATAGTTTGAGGCGTTCATATTTGCGGGTTTGAACAGTTTGTTTGCCAGCACCGAGAGTCCGTCATAGGCCGACTGCGCGTCCCAGAGGGTGTATTCGTCCGCCCTTCTGTCAAGCGAATTCCTGGCCGCCGCAAGGGCCGCGGCCTGGTCGTTTACGCTTGCCTGGTAAGAGGCCTTATTCAGCTCCGTCGGGTTTCCGCCCGAGTCGTAAAGCGAGGAGAGCATTTTTTCCGACGCGGTCAGCGCGCTCTGATACGCGTTCCATGACGACGACGAATAGTAGCTCGCGTCGGTATATATCTTTTCTCCGTTTTCACCGTAAATAAACGGTTTATAGTTTATCGCCTCATAAAGCGCAGTGGCGTTGACCCTGCTGAGCGGTATCAGAAGGCTCACTGAGGCGTTCAGCGCGTACGTCGAGTTATCCACCAGAAGCTGTGTGGAGGCTGAATTGCTGTAAACCGAATTCGCCGTATTGAGATTGGACTGCATGTCCGCCCAGAAGCCGTTCACGCTGGTGGTTTTCCCGTTGAAACGGTCGCCGGAGGTGAAATATCCGGAAGCCGGCGCCGCGTCGATAGCCGCCTTCAGTCCGCTGTCGTCAACGGCGGTCAGATTCAGAGTATAGGCGGGGGACTCCTGTGTTCCGTCGCTGGCTTTGAAAACCAGCGAGTATGAGCCCGTAGACGGCGGTGTAAAGCTGTAATTTGCGCTGGCCGCTGTCGCCGCCGCTCCGTTAACGCTGACCGTGTATGTAAGCGGGTCGTTATCAATATCATAAAATACAGAGCCGAGCGAAATCAAATATGTGCTGTTTGCCCTCGTAGAGGCGGATGCTGTGCTTAAACCCAATATTACCGGGGCGTTTCCTGCATTCAGCGGAGTGCCGCCTATTTTTATTATCAGAACCTTATCTAACGTCGCCTGTTCTTTGAGCATAGAACTCGGATGAGCGTAATGAGATATATACACGAAGGCATATTCCGCCGCGCTGTCGTAATACTGCGCCTTCGCCCCGGCCATGGCGGCGCTGTTCCAGATGCTTGCATCCGTTCTGTTAAAGGATGATGGGGTCAAAGAATAGATGTAATAATCTGAGGAACCGGACACGACCTTAAAGTTAAACTGACTCGAAGGCAGTTCATCCGGCATTTTAGCTTCGGAGCTCACTCCCAGGTTATCGTTTAAAAAAGAGTCAAAATCATTCGGATAGCCCCAGTCCGATATAAAGTCTGCCCTTGTGGAATACCCAAAATAATTAAGCAAGTCGGCTTCGGAGTTGAAATCTCCAAAGCCATACCACCAGGCAAATTTCGACCATTCGGGCAGAATGGACTTGCGTATATATCCGCCGGAATTTAAATACTCAAGATAAGTTCTCAAAAACTGATTGTCCGCCGGCTTTATCGCGACCGACTCCGTCGAAGCGCTTACATAAATCTCATAGACCGGGACGCCGTATGCAGTTCCGTTCACGGGAATCATCGTCAAGGAATCGGCGGCGCTTTCGCTTGATTTCACAACGAGGTCGCTTGTCGCCCGCGCCTGCTCTCCCGGCAGATACGACAAGAACATCAGCAGGCATAGCGCAAGCGAAACAATACGCTTAAGTCTGATTTTTATATCCATAATTTCAATCACTCTCAATATTAGATTTTCCGTTTTAAACAGTGTCCGATTATCCGCATTTACAAAAAAGAATCGATTAATTATCAAATCTAATTATGAACACCCCGCAAGATGCGCGGGAAAAGCCGCGCATCTTGTGGGGTCGCAAACTTAGGTTGAAACTATTTTAAGTACCGTTATTCTTGGCTGTGCGTCGCCCGACTGAGTAATAATCTGCATATAGTAAGTACTGTTGGGAGCGGTGGTTATCGTGGTGCTGTAAGGTGTGGATACCGCAGCGCCGTTTATCAGGAAACATGTCGCCGAGCTGCTGGCGTTTATCGTATGCGTCCCGGCGCTGACGCTTATCGTAGCGAGACGCTGCGAACTTGACACGGTGGTGTTTGTCGGGCTGTTCCCGTCGACGGCAACTGTCGCGAAGGTGCCCGATGTGCCGCCCGTGCCCGTCGCGCGGTAGGAGCCGCAGACCTCGGTGGACATTTCGCCGAAGGCGCCGTTCATATACCTGGCGCCGGTGTAGATTCGTATGAATCGGATACTGTCAAGAAACACCGGCTCGCCGCTTGAGTTGACCGCCCAGGAAATGTCGATGGGGTCTCCGCCGGTCGTGCTGGCTGTCGCCGTGTAGGGATTGTAGGCCGTGGAGGTCGCCGAGCCGTTCGCATGGACGTCGCAGTAGCCGAAGGTGTAGTTGCCCGTCTGCGTGTTCGTCGCGTCGCCTATCATTACGCCCCTCATCGTCAGCGCCGAGCCGTTTGTCGTGTCGCGGGTGTAGTCGGCAAACGGAAGTACGCTAGTTTTGTCAAGCGCGCCCAGGGACTGGATCACCGGAGTGAAATAGTTGCAGTAGAGCGGGAACCAGCTGTGATTGTGGTAGGAGTTGTAGGTCACCGTGCCGGAGGAACTTCCGGTATAGGGGACGCCGCCCGTGTATGTCGTCTGGGTCCTGCCGTAGGAATAGTCGCCGTCGTCCGCCGGGGTGGGGTTGGTATAGGTGAGATAGTAATTTTTCACCGTGTCGCTGTCGTAATACTTCGAGCCCGCGATGTCGTACCAGTTGACGCCGTCCTTTGAAACCTGGACGCAGCCCGGCTCGGAGTTGCCTGAAAACGCGTTGCCGTAAAGGATAAAGTCTACGCCGTAGGGGTTCGTGCTGTCGTTGTAGATGCCGCCTGTCACGTTGCCGCTGGCATCCTTTGCGGGGGTTCCGTAATCGAGCACGACATAGCCTCCGAAGAAGCCGAGAGACACGCCCGTCGAGACCTTGTTGTTGACAAGGCTCTTCACCGCCGTCTGCCCCGTTGTGTAAATGCTGCCCCAGCCGCCGGAGGTCAGCCCTTCGTTGACATACTGCCCGGGAGCCGGCAGGAAAGCGTAAATCCCGCTCGCGGAGCCTGTGCTGCCGCCGTCGGCCTGGCTGCAGTTGAGAACGTATGTATAGCCGCCGGAGGATGTGATTGTGATCGTGGAAGTGGTGCCTTCAGCAAGTGTTACAAGGTAATAAGTGCCTTCGTACAGCGTGACCATGGTCCCGTTTGTGGCGTCGATGTTCGATACCGAATGTCCGCCGTCCGGAGCGATCCGGAGAGAGAATACCGAGGGGTAATAGCCCGTTATCTCGGATACGACGTTAAAGGTATAAGTCGTGCCCGAGTTGCCGACATAGCTCAGCGCGACGTTCTCGCCGGACGGTATGGAGACCTCGAGGTCCCCGTATGTTGCCGCCGACGCAATCGCGGGGAAAAACGCCACAAGCAGAGAAAGCGCGAGCAGAAATGCCAGCGTTTTTGAAGCGCCTTTCTTTTTTGAGGTTATTAGCATTTGTTTTCCTCCTTTGTTATTGTTTTATTTTATATAACAATCGCCCGGCTTCACGGCCTCTCCGGAGTTGGCGAAAAGCCGCACGAAGGATTTGCCCGTGATCAAAGCTCTATGTTTTTACGCGTCAGTTCCACCCGGACAGGCTTTCCTCTTTCGACGAGGATGCGCAGCTTTCCGCCCTTGATTCGACGGATAAGGAGGATAAGCGCTTTCTCCTGCTCGCACAAAATCACTTTGTCTGATTCTTCTACTCTTTTTTCCGTCATGCCTTATTTCTCTCCTTTCCGCCTTGTTGAAGCAAATGTCACAGTGCAAAAGCGCAGGTTAGGGGGCGATAATCAAACGGAGGCTCGGCGGACAAGGGATTTACCCCGTTCCGCCAAACCTCCGTTGTTCGGTCGGTTATCGGCAAAAAAACGATTCCTGATTTTTAAGTTTTGGTTTGCAGCTATTTTTCCGCTTTCAGCCTGGAGTAAATCGGGGGGCATTTTTCCGCGGCTAGCCGAAGAAGCTCCCGGTCGGCTTTCATTATTTCAAAATGGTCCCCCGGTCTGATATGCGGTTCAAGCGCCCTGGCCGCCTCGGGAAACAGACGCACCCGCTCCCCCTCAAAGTCAATCAGAAGCAGCCAGTGGCGCTCCTTTTCCCACGGCTCCCTCGCCGTCAGAAGATATGCCCTGTAAACCTCCTCGTGTTTTTCAAAGAACAGCTTCATTTCCTCGGCAAGCCCCGAATAGCCGTGCCCGGGTTTATATAATTGAAGGTATCGGCTGTGCTCGACTCTTTCTATATAAATCCCGTCCAGCATTTCGTCTATGCGCTTTATCACATCCATGTCGAGTATCAGAAAGTCGCTGAAAGGGTTGATGATTATACCTGAAAAGCCGCGGCAGTCGTCAATGGCCCTGTTCTTGATGTCCTCATAGGAAAAAACGGCCGCCCCGTCCTTTTCGTAGGGCCATTTTTCCAATTCTTCGGGGCAGGTAAACGCCGGAAGAAAAAGCGCTCCGTTTTTCATATGGATGCCGTACATCGAATAGCGCGTGCCATATTCTTTCGTCTTCGCCTTGCAGGGGACGAGCAGCTTCGCGCTCTTAAGCTCCCTGAGCGCGCCGATGTCTATTTCCGGCGCGCCTTCGCCTGAACTGGGGTTTGAAAAAGGCAAAACCTTTCTGCCGTAAAAAAATAAGTTTTCTTCCATAAGCATTTTCCTCGTCACCACGGTAATAAAAAGAGGCGGCGCCTAAATTTGGCGTCGAACCGGACGGGTGACCAAACCGCGTCCGGTTCGCACCTGAGAAAGGGATGAGAAAGGAATCAAAATAAAAAAACGGATGCGACAATCAAAAAATCATCACAGCCGTTTATCTGCAAATCCGATGTGCGCCGCCATAAGGCACCAGCAGGCGGAGCGGTTTCAAAGCAGGTCTTCTGACTCGCGCTTATAGGACGATCGTCCTGCGGCGCGCGCTCTGCCTTCCCAGTTTCCCAGTGACCGACTTTCGTCGACGAGCGCGGCCAAAAACGCATACAGCGGCGGTTCCGTTCGGGATTCTCACCCGATTCCCTATTCTTCCCCAAAGGCCCTGCGCCAAAGGGGACACTTCAAAAGCTATTCTGTTTGTGTATAAAATAGCATAAGCGTATTTTTCTGTCAACATCTTCCTTAAAATAGCGTAATATTTTACTTTTTTGCCGCCGGGCAACGCTAAAGTTTTTGCTTGACGGTATTGACTTTATATGCAGTATGATATATAAATTATACTGGTGTAAAAATCAGTCTAAAATTGAATACATATCAGGATACAGAGTTTCCTTCGGGAATTAATAGGGAATCCGGTTAAAATCCGGAACGAACCCGTCACTGTGTTAGGGAGTTTCCAGGTATATGCCATTGGGCGAAAGCCCGAGAAGGCGCCTTGAAGCGATGATCTTAAGTCAGGAGACCTGCTCGTATCTTTTCAAAACAAGCCTGCGGTGTATCAGAGCGTTTTGAGCGATAAGTGTTTGCAAGTTGTCATCGACTTGCATTATTGTGAATTAAGGCGGCCGCAGGGCCGCCTTTTTATTATTTTTTTCAAGGAGAAACATCATATGAAACAAAGATCCGTCGTTTTTATTCTCGCGGCCTGCATGCTTCTCTCCCTGCTAGGCTGCACTTCCAACAATACGCCCGCCCAAAGCACTGCAACGCCTTCCGCCGCGCCCACGGCCTCCTCTCAGGGGAACGCTTCGATTTCCGTCACGGGAGAGGCCTATCCCATAAGGGTGAAGGATTTTCTCGGAAATGAGACCACCATTGAAACGAAGCCGAAAAAGGTAGCGGTCTTGTCGGGAACCCCGCTTAATATCTGGTACGACCTCGGCGGCAAATCCATCTGCACCTCGGATGTGAGCCAAAACGTGCGTATTATAGAGGAGTACGAGGCTGAGATCAAGGCTCTGCCGCAGATGGGGCAGGTTTACGCCGTAAACATAGAGTCGATAGTGGCCTTAAAGCCCGATCTCATCATAGCCCAGGCGGGCACGCAGAACGTGGCGGCGGCTTCCCTCAGAAGCATGGGCTTCAAGGTCATCGTCACTCATATCAAGAGCTTTGACGACGTGATCGCCTCGTACAGGGTGTTCGGAAAGATTCTGGGTGTGAGCGGCGCCGCCGAGGCAAAGATACAGAAGCTCACTAACGGAAAAAACGAGATCGTTAAAAAACTGCCGGACAAGAAGACAAGCGTCGCCATTCTCTACGTCACCTCGAAATCGCTTGCGGTAAAGCTCGACAACAGCATAGCAGGCGACATCGCGGGCATACTCAAGCTGAAAAACATCGCCTCGAATCTCCCGCCGGACACAATAGGCTCGGAAACGACCCCGCTTGATATCGAGTACATAGTCAAGCAGAATCCTGATTACATTCTGGTTACCACGATGATATCGAGCAACGAGGAGGCGAGAAAGACCGTTGAAAAGCAGTTCTCCTCGAATCCCGCCTGGAGCTCGGTAAAAGCGATAAAAGAGGGCCGGGTAATATATCTGCCCCAGCAGTACTATCTGTATAACGCAGGGCCGTATTATGTGGACGCCATAGCCTATCTGGCAAAAAGCCTTTATCCTGAGATATACGGGGCTGTGAAGTGATGGAGAAAACAGCGTTCAGGGAAACCGTAAGATTCAAAATCTTATTTTTGCTTATACTCCTTTTCCTCGTCATAGCAGCTTTTTTCATCGGAAACATTGTGGGAACCATGAAGATAAGCATAGGGCAGGTGCTTTCCGCAATCGCAGGAAGCCGGAAAAGCGTGGAGGGCATGGTAATCTGGAACATCAGGCTGCCGCGCATGATCCTGGGCGGTCTTGTGGGGATGAATCTCGCGCTTGCCGGTGCCATACTCCAGGGCGTCATGAAAAACCCGCTGGCGGATCCCAGCATAATAGGCATAAGCAGCGGCGCGGGACTTTTCGGGATATTCATACTCGTTATACTTCCGCAGTACCAGCACTTCGTCCCCGTCGCAGCTTTTTTCGGGGCCATGCTAGCGGCTGTGATAATATACAGCCTCGCGTGGAAGGGCGGCATAGAACCTACCAGGATAATACTTGCCGGCGTCGCCGTTTCGGCGCTTTTCAGCGCAGGGATCTCTGCCACGCTCGTATTTTTCAGCGACAGGGTTCACGGGGCCTTGACGTTTATGAACGGCAGCCTCTCCGCCAGGAGCTGGCCCGAGGTCGTAACGGTGCTGCCCTATTCAATTGTGGGCGTAGCGGTCACGCTTCTGCTTTCCGAAAAAATGAACATACTGGTGCTAGGGGACGACGTGGCGAGAGGGCTCGGGCTGAACGTCGAAGCCACGCGTCTCGGTTTTACCGCTCTGGCCGCGCTTCTGGCGGCGAGCGCGGTCAGCGCCGTCGGCCTCCTTGGCTTCGTTGGGCTTATCGTGCCTCACAGCGTCAGGCTCATTTCCGGAAACGATCATAAATACCTTTTCCCGTCCTCGGCGCTGCTGGGCTCGGCGCTGGTCATGTTCAGCGATACCTTTGCGAGAACGGTTTTCAGCCCGACGGAGATACCCGTAGGCATTATAATGGCCATACTTGGCGTTCCGTTTTTCCTCTATCTCCTGAGAAAGTAGGGGTATAATGAGCGAAGCTGTAATAAAAGTCGAAAATCTGAGCGTCGCCTATAAGGACGACCAAATTCTTTCGGACATCAGCCTCAGCATTGAGAAAGGCAAAATCTATTCTATAATCGGGCCCAACGGCTGCGGCAAAACCACGCTCATAAGAGCGATGAGCAGAAATCTGAAGCCGTCAGGCGGCAGTGTTTTCCTCGAAGGCCGCAATATTTTCAGGACCAACACTAAGCTGGTCGCCCGGAAGATGGCCGTCCTCGGCCAGAGCAACTCCTGCATGACAGACGTATCGGTAGTAACGCTTGTTCGGTACGGGCGTTTCGCGCACAAAAAGTGGTGGGAAGGGCAGCGCTCCGATGACGAGAAGATCGTCGAATGGGCGCTCGAGAAAACCGCGACGGCTGAGCTCAGGGACAGAAAGCTCAACTCCCTGTCCGGCGGAGAGCGTCAGCGCGCGCTGATTGCCATGGCCGTAGCGCAGAAGCCGGAGGTGCTCCTGCTCGACGAGCCCACCACATACCTTGACATATCCCACCAGCTTGAGATCATGGAGCTTGTGAGACGCCTGAACAGCGAAGACGGCATTACCATCGTAATGGTGCTTCACGACATGAATCACGCGGCGCGGTATTCAGACGAGCTTATCGTGCTCAGAGATAAGAAAATCTACCGGCAGGGGGATCCCTGGAAGGTGATAAGCGACGGCATTCTGGAGGACGTTTTCAGGGTTGAGGCCGAAATAATGCGCGACAAGGAAACTGAGAAACCGGTATTTTACGCGAAAAGAGTGGTGAAAAAATGAAGCTCACATTTATATCGGTCTCGTCTCCCGCCATCGCCTGCCTGATCAGGGCGGAAAAAGCGGTAAACGATTTATCGTGGGGCGTACTCGAGCTGAGAATATACAACGCGCTCTCTGAATATTCCGAGCAAAAGCTCGGCCTGATGAGCGAGGATATCGCCGGCAGCGATTTTGTGTTCGTCGATCTCATGGGTGCCGGTCCCGAAGTCATTAAAGCCGTGCTCGGGGGGCTTGAGAAATGCCCCGGCAACATAGTGCCCTACGGCAACGCGGGCCGCGAGTACCTTCGCCTTGGCGATTTTACAGCGGATTCGATGAAATCGGGGGGCGGGGCCGTAAAGCCCGACATGAACGCTATGAGAAAAATGCGGGACATGGCCGAGAAGATGGGGAAAATCATGCCCGGCAAAATGCGCGACATGAAAAATTACAGCCAGATCTGCAAGTACTTCCACGTCGCGGATTACGCCAACATTCTAAACATGCTGTACCTTATTCTGCGCGATTACGGCGGGGCGAGGAGCCTTCCGAAGCCTGAGGACGCGCGGGAGGTCCCGTCTTCCGCTCTCTGCGATCCCAGGACCATGAAATTTTACAAGTCCGGCGCCGATTTTACCGCCGATTATCCCTACGACGAAAAAAAGCCCGTCATAGCCCTTCTGTTTTACGGGCACATTTACCCTATGGACTATTCCGGCGCGATAGCGGCGATCCAGGAGAGCTTCCTTGAGTTTGCAAACGTGCTTCCCGTGGCCATATCCGGCACAAGCGACCTCGAGTCGGGCGCTTTGCATGCCATTCTTACGAAAACCCTGCCCCAGAAGCCCGACTTGATTGTAAATACCATGTCCTTCAGACTCAGCGCGGGGCCGATGGGAGGGAACATAAAGGCCGGCACCGATCTTCTTTCCGAAATCGACGCGCCGTATTTCCACCCGATGTTCATATCGCACCGAACCGCTGAGGAATGGAAGGCGTCGGTTCAGGGAAGCACCGCCTCCGAGGTTTTGATATCCGTTATGCTGCCGGAATTCGACGGCGCGATTGAAACCTTCCCGGTCGCCGCAAAAGGCGAGCCCATCCTGAACGAAAAGTTCGACGTTACTTTGAACGAGCTTGAAATAATCCCCGAGCGCCTCAAGCGCCTTGCAGAAACCGCAAAAAGCTACATAGCGCTTTCTAAAAAACCCGCGTCGGAAAAAAGGATAGCGATAATATGCTATAACTACCCGCCGGGCGAAGGGAATCTCTTCGGCGGCGCCTTTCTCGACACCTTCAAATCCGTAGAGAGCATCCTTAAAAAGCTCAGGGAATCGGGCTTCGATAACGACGAGCTTTCCGCAGAGACCCTCATGAGCGAGTTTTGCGCCGGAAAGCTCGTAAACTCCGGACGCTACTCGGACGAGAGCCCTGAAATGATAAGATATCCCCTGAAAAAGTATATGGAATATTACGAAACGCTGCCCGAGCGAGCCCTTATCGAGGAAAGCTGGGGCAAGCCCGGCGGGCGCATAATGACGGGCGAAAACGGGGATTTTCTCATTCCCGCCATTTTAAGCGGCAAGGTACTTATAGGGCTTCAGCCCTCGAGAGGCCTGCACGAGGAGCAGGATAAGCTGTACCATGACAAAACGCTGCCGCCGCATCACCAGTACCTGGCTTTCTACAAGTATTTAAGGGACGAGTTCAAAGCCGACGCCGTAATACATGTCGGAACTCACGGAACGCTCGAATTTCTGAAGGGCAAGGAGTGCGGCATGAGCGGAGAGTGCTACCCCGACATGCTGATAGGAGGCCTGCCTCATATCTATCTGTATTACTGCGGCAACCCCTCGGAGGCTATGATTGCAAAACGGCGTTCGCACGCGCAAATAATCAGCTATCAGCCTCCGGTCTTCGTGCCGGGAAGGCTTTACGGCGACTACGCGGCGCTTGCCGCTCTGGTAGACGACTACCGCCATTCGCTTGCGCTTTCTCCCGCGGCCTCGAAGGACGTGCTTGAAAACATACGCAAGGCTGCGGCGTCCCTCAACTTGCCGGAAGACCTCGAGGAAATAGAGGCCGAGCTTTACAGGATGAACACAAGCCTTATCCCGAGCGGCCTCCACGTCATCGGCACCGGCTATACCGAAGAGGAGGCGCGCGAATATGTGAAGGGGCTACTCAGATACAGCAGGAACGGAATAGTTTCCCTGCGGGCGCTATGCGCGGCGGAGCGCGGCGACGATATCGAGGCTCTGGAGGAAAACGGCGATTTCGTGAAGATAAGGGAATATGAGGAGGCGGCCGACGCCGTTTTCAAGGCCTACTTTGAAAACGGAAAGCTGCCCGACAGAAAAACGGAGGATTACAGGGCGACGCTCGAATACGGCAGGGCCGTGTATGAAAGGGCGCTTTCAAACCGCGAGCTCGAGGGGCTTGTCCACGCGCTCTCCGGGGGATATACGCAGGCGAAGCAGGCCGGCGACATTTACAGGAATCCGGACATCCTTCCGAGCGGAACGAATCTTTACCAGTTCGACCAGCGTCTTGTCCCTTCCCGCACGGCGTTCGAGCGCGGCGTAAAGATAGCAGAAAACACGATAAAGACCTATAAGACCGAAAACGGCGTTTATCCCGATTCCGCCGCGGTTATTCTCTGGGGGCTGGAAACCTCCCGCACGCAGGGCGAGACCTTCTCGCAGATACTCGGCTACCTCGGAATAAGGCTCGACAAAAAGAGCTCGCTCTGGGAGCCTAAGCTTGAGATTATACCCATCGAGGAGCTCGGCCGGCCCAGAATTGACGTCACCGTGAATATCTGCGGTTTTTTCAGGGATATGTTCCCCAATCTCATAAACAATCTCGACGACATACTGCATCTGCTTTACGAACTGGAGGAGGACGAGGGGCAGAACTACTTCAAGGCGCACTCAAGGAAAATTTTCGAAAAGCTTGTCGACGAGGGCTACGATGAGAAGGAGGCCGAAAAGCTTTGCGTTTCAAGAATATTCGGCCCTAAGGAAGGCGAATACGGGACGGGCATTACAACCATCATCGAAACGAAGGCATGGGAAAGCGAAAACCAAATCGGCAGCCAGTTCCTGACCAGCCTCAAATACGTTTACAACCGCTCGTCCCACGGAAAAGACGTAAGCGGACTCTACGAAACGAACCTGAAAAGCGTAGACATCGTTTCGCAGATACGCGACAACCAGGAGTACGAAATAACGGATCTCGACCACTATTTCGAATATTTCGGAGGACTTTCAAAATCGGTCGAAATGGTGCGCGGGAAAAAGGCCGCGATGTATATAACCGATACTACCGGCGACAGGGTCCTGACGGAAACGGTTGACAAATCCATCAACCGAGGGATACGCACCCGGGTGCTTAATCCAAAGTGGATAGACGCCATGCTCAAATCAAAATACCACGGAACGCAGAAAATCGCCGAGAGGTTTGAAAACGTGATGGGGCTGGCCGCGACCACCGGAAGCGTAGAGGAGTGGATATACGACGATTTGCACAGGGCTTATGTAGAGGACGAAGACATGCGCAGAAGGCTTTCGGAAAACAACCCCCACGCCTACATGAACATACTCGAGCAAATGATGGAGTACTATAAACGAGGCTACTGGAAAGCGTCCGACGAGCAGATCGCGGAAATAAAAAAGACGTTTCTGGAGCTTGAAGACAGAATCGAGGAATCGCTGTAATGGAAAAAAAGACTGCATACCCATTTTGCGCTATCGTCGGGCAGGAGGAAATGAAGAGGGCGCTCATACTGAATATGATTAACCCAATGCTGGGGGGCGTGCTCATAAGAGGCGAAAAGGGCACCGCAAAGTCCACCGCCGTGAGGGCGCTTGCGGACGTTCTGCCGGAGCGCGCGGAGGTCGAGGGCTGCCGCTATTCCTGCGACCCCGACGACGACAGCTTCTGGTGCGACGAATGCCGCGAGTCGGCCTCCCCGAAAAAGGCGGTGTTCCGCAGAATGAAGGTGGTAAACCTTCCCGTTAGCGCGACGGAGGACAGGGTCGTCGGGACGATCGACATCGAGCACGCCATAAAGCACGGCGAGAAGCGTTTCGAGCCGGGCATCCTCGCGGATGCCAACAGGAACATACTGTATGTCGACGAAATAAACCTGCTTGAAGACCATCTTGTAGACGTCCTTCTTGACTCTGCCGCGATGGGAATAAACTCCATAGAACGCGAGGGCATTTCCTACACCCATCCTTCGCGCTTCGTGCTCGTGGGCACTATGAACCCGGAGGAAGGCGACCTGCGCCCCCAGCTTCTCGACCGTTTCGGTCTTGTCGTTGACATTCGCGCCGAAGACAATATCGAACAGAGGATGGAGGTAGTGAAAAGGCGCCTTTCATACGAGCAGGATCCCGAGGCTTTCGCGAGGCTTTACGGCGAGGAGCAAAAAAAGCTGGGAGCAGCGATAGAAGACGCAAAAAAGCGCCTTAAAACGGTGGCGTACTCGGAAAAGGCGCTGAAGCTCATAGCTGAAATATCCGTAAGCCTCGACGTTGACGGCCACAGAGCCGACATTACCATGCTGAAAGCGGCTCTGACAAACGCCGCTTTCAGGGGCGCCCTAAGCGTCGGCCGCGAGGATATCGGCGTCGCCGCCAAGCTTACCCTTCCGCACAGAATGCGGAAACGCCCCTTCGACGAAGCGGCCCTCGACCTCCGCGATATAGAAAAAATGATAGAGAAGTCTGATTTTTATGATGAATGACAGCTTCTATCCCTTCAGCGCCGTCGTGGGGCAGGAAGATATAAAGCTTGCGCTCGTGCTGAATCTCATAAATCCCGCGATAGGAGGAGTGCTTATCAGCGGCGAAAAGGGAACGGCCAAGTCCACGCTTGTCCGCGCGCTTTCGCGGCTGAAGCCCGATATGCGCGTCGTAAATGTTCCGCTCAACATTACGGAGGACAGGCTGACCGGCGGGCTCAGCATAGAAAGCGCGATGAAAAGGGGCGTGAGGGAATTTGAGAAGGGCCTCCTGTATGCCGCCGACGGCGGGATACTTTACATAGACGAGGTGAACCTCCTAAGCGCCCATATCGTGAACATACTGCTTACGGTATCCTCCATGGGCGAAAACATTGTGGAGCGCGAGGGGATCTCCTTTGCGCATTCCTCAAGGTTTGCGCTGGTAGGCTCCATGAATCCCGAGGAAGGACAGCTCAAGCCGTCTTTCCTCGACAAATTCGGCCTGTACGTCGAGGCGAGAAGCGAAAAAAATACAAAATACCGGGCCGAAGTCATAAGGCGGCGCGTCGAATACGAATCGGACCCCAAAGCCTTTTTAGAAAAATACGAAGCGCAGGAATCGCTCCTCCGGAAACGGATAGAAAACGCCGTAGCGGCGGTCCGGCAGATAAGCCTTTCCGAGCCTCAGTACGCCCTCTGCGCGGATATCGCACGCGAGGGCTGCTGCGCCGGGCACAGGTGCGAGATAGTTCTTGCCGAAACCGCGAGAGCCAATGCGGCATGGAATTCAAGAACCTTCGTTGAGGAGGAGGATATAAGGCTGGCAGCAAAATTTGTTCTTCCCCACAGGATGCGCGCGCTTCCGGAGCCGCAGCCGGAGCCTGAGGATGACTGCTCAAAAGACGCTTCCGATCAGGACCGGGAGAGCACGCGGGAAGCCCCGCCGGATCTGCCGGACAGCGGAAGCATTGATATGAACGGGGAAGCGGCAAAGGAAGACACGGAGGAGATAGGCGAAAAGCCAAACCTGTCGATAAACTCGGACTTCCGTACTAAAAAGCTGCTTTTGGGAAGCGGGAAAAGAAACAAGGCGAAAACCGATAGCCGCTCTGGCAGATATGTAAAAGCTCGCATCCCGAGGAAAAAGACTAACGACATCGCGTTTGACGCTACGCTCAGAGCGGCGGCGCTTTATCAGCGGAGCCGCGAAAAGAACGGCGCCGCCATCGCCGTAAAGGGAAGCGACATAAGAGAAAAGGTGCGCGAAAAGCGTACCGGCGTCACCATCCTGTTTGTGGTTGACGCCAGCGGCTCCATGGGGGCCATGCGTCGTATGCGGGCCGTAAAAGGAGCGGTCATGGCGCTTCTGGACGAAGCTTACCAAAAGCGGGACAGGGTCGGCATAATTGCGTTCAGGGACAAATGCGGCGAAACTCTGCTCAGCATCACCCGGAGTATCGATCTTGCGGAAAAGGAGCTGCGCGTCCTCTCGACCGGCGGGAAAACACCCGTTGCGGCGGGACTTCTGCAAGCATGCCTGCTTCTTAACGCCGAAAAGCTGAGGGATCCAGACGCGCTTCAGTACCTCGTCCTGATTTCCGACGGAAAGGCCAATGTTCCGCTTATGTCCTCCGATGCTAGGGCAGACGCGTCCGCCATGGCTGAAAAGCTGCGGAAGCTCGGAATTCAAAGCATGGTGCTTGACACGGAGAAGGGCTTCATAGAATACGGCTTTGCCAGAGAGCTTGCTGAGCTCATGGGCAGCTCCTATGTAAAGCTCGACGCCGTATCTAAAAGCGAAATAACGAACAATGTCAAAGAAATGATAAAAATGCATAGATAAAGGAGAAATAAGTATGAAAAAATCCGCGTTTATTGCCCTCGCCGCGCTTCTGATTCTTACATTCGCAGGCTGCCAGAACACTGCATCCACTACGCCTACGCCCGCGTCAAAGCCCTCCGCCGCCCCGACTCCGGCGGCATCGCCTTCGGCAAAGCCGGCGGGGCTGGAATTCAAGGAGGAAAACGGGGTGCTTACCTGCCTTGACCTCAAAAACAGTCCTTTTGAAAAAAGCGGCCTGAGAATTACTCTCGACAAGGCGAAAAAGACTGTAAACTTTGTGAAAACCGATACCGAAGGCAAGAATACTGTTGAGTACTGGCTCTTCAATTATTCAAACAACACCGTAACCAAGTATTCATACGTTTCCGCGATGGGCACGGGCTACTATTACTATTTCGACCTTGTAAAAAACGAAATTACAAAGCTCGAGGACAAGGACCACGCCGACAAGACCGAAAGCTCGAAGCAGAGCGGCAGGCTTGCAAGCGCAAACGACGCTTTGAAGGAGGAAGTCAGTAAGATTTCGGCGTATTTCAAGCAGCAGTTCGGAAAGACGATAGCCGACGCCGCGTCGGGCAAGTGACGCACGGAAACGGCCGCTCTGCCGCGCCCGTCATGAGAGGTGTCATTTCCGACGTACACGCCGCCGGAAATGACAGATTTGACTTTTTCCCGCCATTCGCGGCGGAAATTCTGCGAAGCTTTTTTGCTGTAAACAGGTTCTTTGACAAGCTAAAAAGCAACGGACGCGCTTTGTCGGGCGCGTCCGTTGCTTTTGTTTTCCCGCCTAATGTTCCGGGCGGGGTTTTTGAGCGATTCGTCGAATAATACGGAATATATTATGAAATTTTTGTTCTTAGTTGATATGTTCGCCTTCTTATCCCCCCGGGGGGCTTGCGCGGAATTTTACAGTCTGTTAGCTTAGATCTGATGGCAAAACTGGAAATAATTAATTATTGACAGGGAACGGGCAGGTCGGAATGGTCAAATACATAATAAAAAAAATACTTATATCCGTCCTTGTGATACTCGGCGTATCCGTCCTGACCTTTGCGATGGGGCGTCTGGCGCCGGGCGATCCGGTGGATACCGTCCTGGCGGGAACCAGAAATCCCGGCCCCGAGGAAATCGCGGCCGCGCGGAAGTACCTGGGCCTTGACGAGCCTCTCATTTTTCAGTATTTCAAGTGGCTTTCGCACGCCGCCGGAGGGGACTTCGGGCTTTCCTATCAGACGGGAAAGCCGGTTTCGGAGGAGCTTGCCGTGCGGCTTCCCCACACGATGCTCCTGACCCTCGGCTCGCTGGGGGTAATGCTCGCCATTGCGTTTCCGTTAGGAATAGCGTCGGCCCTGAACCATAACCGTTTCGGCGACTATGCGATTCGCTTTATAAACCTGCTTGCGGTTTCCATACCATCGTTTTGCATCGGCATACTCATGATCCTCTTTTTCGGCGTGAGGCAGAAGTGGCTGCCCGTTATGGGAAGCGGCAGCATAAGGCACATTCTGATGCCTGCACTTTCGATCGGCATAGGGACGGGGGCGGGGCTTGCGCGTTTAATCAGAAGCCAGCTTCTTACGCATATGGAATCCGAGCACGTTACCGCGGCCCGGGTCTGGGGAGTGAAGAGCTCGGTGATTTTGAGAAACCATGTGCTTAAAAACGCCATACCGCCGGTAATCACGAACATAGGACTGCTGACGGGCGGGATGCTGGGAGGTTCCGCAATAATTGAAACACTTTTTTCGTGGCCCGGAGCCGGAAGCTACGCGGTTAAAGCTATTTACGCAAGGGATTATCCGGCCATTCAGGCCTATGCTCTCGTGATGGCGGTAATCTACATAGTGATCAATGTCATTATTGAGCTTTCATACTGCTTCACGATGCCCTCGGTCTATATGATGGGAGGCGGCGATGAAAGCTGAAAACAGACTGTCTCCGGCCATGATATCCGGCGTCGCGCTTGCCGCGATACTGGTGACTGCCGCCATTATCGCGCCGCTTATAGCGCCCAACGATCCTTTGGCGGTGGACATGGCGCGCGCTCTCGAAGGCTCCAGCGCCGCCTTCCCTTTAGGCACCGACCAGCTGGGCCGCTGCGTGCTTTCAAGGCTCCTTTACGGCGCGAGGACGTCTCTCGGCGTTACCTGCCTCGTCCTTCTCATCACTGTGTTTATAGGCTCCGTTATAGGAACCGTTTCCGGCCTTTTTGCGGGCAGGCTCCCCGATAAGCTTTTGACGGCCTTCTGCGAACTGGTGCTGGCTTTTCCGGGACTGATTCTCGCGCTTGTGATATCGGGTCTCCTGGGGCCGGGAATACTGAACGTCATGCTCGCGATAGCTCTTGTGTCCTGGGCAAGATACGCGAGAGTAGTAAGGAGCCTTGTCATTGGGATCCGGAAAGCGGACTATATAAAAGCGGCGAGGGTTTCCGGCACCGGCGGCTTTAAGCTTGCTACAAGACACATAATTCCAAATATCGTAGGAGCCATAGGAACCATCATTGTAACCGACATAGGCTCGACTATACTTAAGTTTGCGGGGCTTTCCTTTATAGGTCTCGGCGCTCAGGCTCCGGAAGCCGAATGGGGAATGATGATAAACGACGCGCGGCTCTATATGTCGGAAAGACCGTCCCTGATAATCTATCCTATCCTCGCCGTGACGCTCTCCATTCTGGCTTTTCAGCTGATAAGCGACGGCTTCCGAGACAGAATGGACAGCAAATCCAATTGACGGAGAACAATATGGGATTTCTTGAAATAAAGAATTTGAGCGTCGCCTACTCGCGGAATATCGTGGTCCAAAACTTAAGCTTTTCTCTGGAAGAAGGAGAAACGCTTGGGATTGCAGGCGAAAGCGGCTGCGGGAAAAGCACCGTAGCGAAGGCAATACTCGGCATACTGCCAGAAAGCGCAAAGGTTACAGGTTCCGTCAGATACAGGGATAAGGAGCTTGTCGGCATGGCGGAAAAGGAGTATGAAAGGCTGCGCGGCTGTGAAATATCCATGGTGTTTCAGGACCCTTCGGCAGCTCTCAATCCGGTGAGAAAGATCAGGCATCAGTTTTATGACATCTTCGGCACGGGCCGGCGCGGCAGGAAAGCCGCAGACGAAGAAATAATCCACTTTCTTACTCACGCGCGCATAGCGGCTCCGGAAACCATGCTTGACAAATATCCCTCTCAGCTCAGCGGGGGCATGAAGCAGCGCGTGGTCATAGCGATGGCAATTTCAAAAAAGCCGAGGCTCATCATAGCCGACGAGCCGACATCGGCTCTCGACGCCGAGATACGCCTCCAGATAATCGACGAGCTGATGGCGCTCAAGTCGCGGCTTGGCTTCGGAATGATTTATATCTCCCATAACCTCGCCGAACTGTCAAAAACCGCCGATTCGATCATCATAATGAAAAACGGCGCCGAGGTCGAGCGAGGGAAGACGGCGGAGCTTTTTTCAAATCCCGGGGAGCCTTATACGCGGGAACTTATTTCCGCGGCTAAATAAAAGGATCGGTCATGGATATGTGCCATCTTCTTGAGGTAAAAAACTTAACGAAATTTTTCTCAAAACGCCTGAGCCATTTTGCCTATGCAAAAAAAGACAGCTTTGCAGCAGTGCGGGACGTTTCCTTTTCCCTGGACGCCGGAGAAGCGCTGGGGCTTGTTGGCGAGAGCGGGAGCGGAAAGACCACCGTCGCAAATATGCTGCTCAAGCTGATTGAGCCCGACGGGGGTCAGATTCTGTTCGGAGGCGAGGACATAACCCGGCTTCGCGGCTATAAGGATCTGTATCCCGTAAGGCGAAACATACAGGCGGTTTTCCAAAACAGCGGCACGTCGCTGGATCCTCACATGACTCTTGGTGAAATCATAACGGAGCCGCTCAAAAACTATCATCTGCCGACGGAAGGGAAGGCGGAGGAAAGCCTTGCTCTTGTGGGGCTGCCGCCGGAATGGGCGCGAAGGCGGCCGCATCAGCTTTCCGGCGGCCAGCGCCAGCGTGTTTCCATCGCCAGGGCGATGGTGCTTAAGCCCTCCCTCCTGGTACTTGATGAAGCGACCTCGAATCTCGACGTTATAACCGCGTCGCAGATAATCGCTCTTATGCGAAAGCTCCACGAGGAAAACAACACCGCAATTCTCTTTATCTCCCACGATATTTCCGTTGTTGACAGGCTTTGCACTAGGAAGGTGGTTATGAAGGACGGCATGATAGTCGAAACCCTGCGCAGCCTTGATTTGAGCGAAGCCCGGCACCCTTATACGAGAAGGCTGATTGAATCAAAGATGTCCGTCAGTCTTTAATATATAATTTAAGGAGAACCGAAATGAAAAAGAAAATCGCGCTTCTGCTTTCGCTTGTAATTCTTCTGGCGTGCATTGCGTCGGCCTGCTCCAACTCGCCGGCCCAGCAAAGCGGACCACAGCCCACGGCGTCGGGATCGAAAATAATAACCATAGCCGCGGGGCGCAGCTTTTACCAGGGTCCGACAACAAATATTTTTGTCCACGGAAGCACTAACGTCTGGCAATCCCTTGTCATGCTCAACGACAAAATGGAAGCCGAAATGAAGCTTGCGGAATCCGCCAAACCCTCCCAGGACGGCCTTACATGGACAATAAAGCTTAAAAGCGGCGTCACATTCCACGACGGCGCCAAGCTTACCAGCGATGTCGCGATTATGAACCTAGACAGGCTTTATCACTGGAACAGCGGTTCAAAGTCTTATGACCCGGCATTTGAAAATACGGGTGAATTCGGAAAAATCACAAAAATGGCCAAAGTGGACGACTTGAGCTTTACGGTAACCCATGAAAAGGCGATCCCGGACTTCGACCTCAGACTCGGGTATGAAAACAGCGCCATGTTTTCTCCGGCCTCGTTCAATTCCAAAAAAGAGATTACCACGCCTTACGGAACCGGCCCCTACAAATACGATTCTTACGACGAAAAGACGCAGACTCTTACCCTCTCAAAATTCGATAAATACTGGGAGGGCGTGCCTAAGCTCGACAAAGTGATATTCAAGAACATCGCCGATGCCACAACCAGGCTGTCTGCGCTCCAGAGCGGCGAGGTGGACGTTATTTCGGACGTGGGAGGAATACTTCCTCAGCAGGCCTCCACGGTTCTGGGCGACAAAAATCTGGTCATGAAGCAGCGGCTTGTCAGCACGGTCCACTATTATTTTATGAATACCACCAGCGGCAAGCTTTTCAGCGACGTCAATATGCGCAGGGCGCTCAGCCTCAGCATAGACCGGGATACGATAGTAAAGAAGCTCCTCAAGGGCTACGGAGAACCGGCAAAAAGCGTTCTGAGCTCCGCTGGCTCGACATGGCTCACCGACTGCGGCTACGTCTTTGACGCGAAGCAGGCCAAGGAGCTTAAGCTCAAGGCCATAGGCACGGGTGAAGCGAGCTGCACAATACTGCTGAACTCGTCCCTGCTCGGGCGCTGGCCCTATCAGGACACGGCGGCCATGATACAGGCGCAGCTTAAGGAAATCGGAGTGAACGCACAGATCGAAACCGTCGATTCAGCGACATGGACGAAAAGGCTTAAGGAAGGCACCTACGATATAGCGCCGCAGCCCTTCACCGTTTCGGCAGGCGAGCCGAACTACTTCTTCGTGCGCAACGTAAGGAGCGGCGGCACGAACAACGCCTCGCGCAGCTACGGCATCAAGGACGCGGCTTTGGACGCGCTAATAGACAAGGTCGCGGTTGAGCCGAACAAAACGGAGCGTCAGAAGTACTATGCGGAGATGCAGAAGCTGGTCAAGGAAAAGGAATATGTAATCCCGCTTTGGTACGATGTGACTTTATACGCGATGAACAAGCGCGTGCAGAACTTCAATCTGGACGTGACCTTCTGTCCGGATCTTTTCAAGGTCAGCATAGGTTAAGGCCGTGAAGTTTGAACAGTACGCAGATTTTGCAGGCAGACAGTGGCGTCTTGCTATGAGCGAAAGCGAGCATTTCAGCCTTGAAAAATGCAGCGCCGACGAGAAAACCGCGGTCTGGGACAAAATGGCCGCGACTTACGACATTTCGATGGGCGCGGATACGCGGCGTATCGAAGCGGCGATCGTGAGGCTCGAAAAGCTGGGCGCTTTTTCTCCGGACGCCGTCGCGCTGGATATCGGAAGCGGAACGGGCGCATATTCCCTGGCGCTGGCCGGAAAATGCAGGGCGGTATATGCTCTGGACAGCTCACGGGGCATGCAGGAGACGATGATGGAAAAGGCGGAAAAGCTCGGGGTCAAAAACCTGATTCCCGTATGCGCCGACTGGAAAAGCGTATCGCTGGAAGCTCTGCCCTGCCGTTTCGACATAGTTCTTTCCTCTCTTAACACCGGCATTAACGATACGGAGTCCCTGCTTAAAATGAACAGGGCTTCAAAAGGCTTCTGCTGTTATGCGACCGCTTGCGGAACGGCGCTCAGCTCTTCGCGTGGGGACTTCCAGAAGATTGTCTTCGGACGCGAACTGAAAGCCGCCGGCGGCAACGACATCATACATCCCTTCAACATTATTTACGGCCTTGGATACCGTCCCGAACTCACTTACGCTCCCTGCGAATGGGCAAAGGAGGAAAAGCCGGAGGAGGCTTTTGAAGCGGTCTGCCGCGATTTCGGGCGTTACGGACCGCTCAGCGAGGAGGTCAAATCGAGGCTGCGCGAATATATATCGTCCCGTCTAAACGAGAGGGGCATGTTTTCACATTGGCAGAAGAGCGTCATGGGGATCATGATATGGGATACGAGAGATTTCGGCTGATAGGCATATTTTCCAAACAGTCCGGAATATATTGCAAAGCATTTATCCCCCGAGGGAGCTTGCGGAGGCAAACCGGCCCGTCATATAATTAAAGCGGAGCAAGCCGCCATATTAAATCCTCGCGTAAAGCATCGCCCGCAGGTCGAACACTGCGGGCGATGCTCAATTAGTAAAAGGGGAAGAATAATGAAACATTTTTTTAATAGTTCGGGCAGTGCCGGCGCAGGCATCGGTGATATGCATGGGCAAGTATTTTGAAGAGGTCCGCGCGGACCGGGACAGTCAGCTTGCGGGAGCCCGATGCTCGACGCCGGATTCCTCCGAAGTCGAGGCGGCGAGGTCTTCGTTAAACGGAGGCGAGGACTATCTTGCGCTTGGCGAAGCGCTGTGCAGACAGCTCAGGTACCGTGAAGCGATCGGGGCCTACGATAAGGCGGCGAGCCTGCTGCCGGGCGATATCCGGGCGTACAGGGGCAGGGCCGGACGCTATCTTTCCACGCTTCAGCCGGAAAAGGCCAAAGCCGATTTTATACGCTGCCTTGAGCTCGGCGGAGACAGGCTTGACTGCATATATCGCATTGGCCTCTGCGATTATTACGCCGGCAATTATGCGGACTCGAACGCGAAATTTGAAGAAGCCATGCCGCTTTGCGACGACGAAATGGGCATCGCCGTAATTTACTGGCATACCCTAGGCAGCTTCCGCGGCGGCGGCGAGCCCTGCCTTCTGAAGCGTTACCGCGAAGGAATGGATGCAGGCCACCATACCGCGTACGAAAAGGCCGTCAGATTGTTTTCGGGCAAAATTGCGGCTGACGAGATTTTGCGCCAGCTTGAAAATGAGCGCGACGACATGGAATTCGTCATTATTCTTTACGGCATCTGTGTTTATTTGCAAAGCAGGGGGCTTGAGCGGAAGGCCGGAGACCTTATGGAAGCCCTTCTTTCCCGCGATACCTTCTGGTTTTGCTATGCATATCTCGCGGCATGGAACGATACGCATAATCAAAGGCCCTGACAAGTGACTCCGCCGCCGAGCCGATTGCTTCGCAAAAACCCGGCGCCTTAAAAAATCAAAAGTATAGGCCGCGGCAAAGCGCAAAAATGCCGCGGCCCCTTTTTACCGTTTTGTATTAAGATTTTGCCTGTTATTCCTTATTTGCGGAGAAGAAGCCCCGCGCCTTCACTTCGCTTCCGGAGAAACGCCGCCTATAACTTCCTTAAGCCCATTGGCAAGCCCCGCAAGGCTCTGGATTTCAGAGGGTATGATAATCTTAGTCGCCTTTCCGTCTGCCGCGGCGGCAAAAGCTTCGAGGGCGCGGATTTTTATAAACGCCTCGGAAGGATTTGCCTCGTTTACCATCTTGATGCCTTCCGCCACCGCCTTCTGTACGGCAAGTATCGCCTCCGCCTCGCCGTTGGCCTCCAATATTCTCGCTTCCTTTTTTGCCTCGGCTCTCAGTATGGCCGACTCCCTCTCGCCCTCGGCGACCAGGATAGCGGATCGCTTCTCGCCCTCGGCCCTAAGTATCGCCTCGCGGCGCTCCCGCTCCGCCTTCATTTGCTTTTCCATGGCTTCCTGTATCTCTCTGGGCGGGATTATGTTCTTAAGCTCGACGCGGTTGACGCGTATGCCCCAGGGGTCGGT
The DNA here is from genome assembly GCA_029265975.1 of Clostridiales bacterium. GTDB lineage: Bacteria > Bacillota > Clostridia > Oscillospirales > Oscillospiraceae > DUPK01. Next base: position 46,925 of record JAJUGN010000002.1, on the reverse strand, counting down.
CGCCTCGTCGAGTATTATGCGCATTTTGCTGTTTATCGTGTCTCTGGAGGTCAGGGTCTGGTCAAGCTCCAGTTCTCCGATAAGGTTTCTGAGAGTAGTCGCGGTCAGGTTTTCAAGCGCGGGCATCGGGTTCTCGACTCCGTATGCGTAAAGCTTAGGGTCCGTTATTTCAAAATAAAGCACCGTGTCTATCTGCATCGTCACGTTGTCCTTGGTTATTACGGGCTGAGGCTTGAAGTCTACGACCTGCTCCTTAAGCGACACGACCTTGGCCACGCGCTCGATGAGCGGGATCTTGAAATGCAGCCCAACGCCCCATGTGGCGGAATAAGCCCCAAGGCGCTCTATTACATAGGCCCTGGCCTGCTGCACTATGCATATGTTCTTGACAATGATGAGCAGAATTATTATTACCACAATTCCGCCAGCAAAAGATCCGAGGATGTTTCCTGCGTTCGCTACCGGGTTCATAAAATTACCTCCTTTATTCTTTTCCCGCCTTCGCCGAATCCATGGAATCCTGAGGAACGACGATAAGCTTTACTCCTTCGATACGGACAGAGCGCACCTTTTCACCCGCTTCGATGATGGCGCCGTTTTCCGACCGGGCGCGCCAAAGCTTCCCTCCGAGCTGGACGGAGCCCGTTTCTCCCAGATTGTCTATGCGCTCAGTCACGATGCCCACCATATTGAGAAAACGGTCGGCGTTCGTAGGGCTGTGCTTGGGCGCCAGATATTTCTTTACAAGCGGCCGCGTGGCGGCAATCGAAACCGCCGATATTGCGACAAACCAAAACACCTGCATCCAAAGAGGAGCCTGACAAATCGCGCTTATAAGGGCCGCAAGCGCTCCTATCGCAAACCATATCGATACAAGCCCCACCGTCGCGCCTTCAACGACGAGGAAGATAACGAGCGCTATCAGCCAGAACGTCACCATACCGCACCTTCCTTTCTGCAGTTCGAAAAAACGGGGCGGCGGCGCCTTCTTGAGCTGTGCTGCCATGCCCCGGATTACATAAAACTACATTTTTTTATAATTATACCACATCGGAGCTAAAAAGTATATTGGTAATTACTTAAAAAAACGCCGCGCACATGGCGCGGCGTTTGAAGCATCGGTCAAAAACTGCGCGGGGTCCGATGTATGCGGCGCCGCGGCACTTTGCTTCTATTTTTTCTTTATGAACGCGGACTCGGAATAATCGTTGCCTGCGTTCCAAAGTATCCATTCCTCATATCCGGCGTCGTAGACCGCCTTAATCTGCAGGCGGACCTGCTCGGCTCCGTAGTTCTGGTAATTTCCCTTTCCCAGCCAGGAAGCGGTGAAATCCTGAATGTAGGGTCTAATTTTGGCTCCGTACCCTTCGACCTTCGATATCCTTTCCTTTGCCTTGAGCAGGGTGTTCAAAACCACCCCGTAAGGCTCGAGATCCGGTCTTATAAACTTCACGTCGTTGACGATTTGCCCGAGGGCGTAATGCGAAGGGTAAACCATAGGAGAAATATAGTCAACGCTTCTCCCTATATACTCAAGGTTCTGGCCTATGTCCTCGGTATCCGCAGGGCTTACGCATACTATTCCGAATATATCCGCCGAGAGGACAACTCCGGGCAGCTCCCTGCGGGCGTAAGCCAGAAACTCGTCGATGACCTCATGCTTGGAGCGGCTGTCGCTTCCGTAGTCTATTGCTTTCGTGTCGCCTTCGCTCGGGAACCTGACGTAATCAAACTGTATCTCGTCAAAGCCCTTTCCGGCCGCTTCTCTCGCTATATCCACAAGGTAAGTCCAGGAGTCCCTGTTTCGGGGATTGAGCCAGGTTTTCATGTTCGCGTCCCTGAACAGCCCGCCCTTAGTGGTCTTTATGGCAAGCTCCGGCTTCTTAAGCGAGAGACAAGGATCCCTGAAGCAGACTATCCTGCCTATTACGCGGATGCCGTTGTCATGGAAGGCCCTGATAACCTTATCGGGATCATATTTTCCGTCCCATCCCTTTGTTTCCTGCACAAGCGGAACGGAGGATTCGTAGGCCACAAGGCCCGATTCGTCCTTTATGTCTATAACATAAGAATTGATCTCCGTCGAATTGGCAAGCTGTATGTAGTGCAGAACCTTTTCCTCGCTGCCTACGGTCCATCCGCTGAGATAGAGCGCTTTGGCCCTGAAATTGTCATCTTCGGGCTTCAGGGGCGTATTCCGGGCCGATGGCGCGGGAGTGGAGGGTGGCAGGGAATTTGAAGGGAAGGACGGCTCCGGAACCGGAGTCTCGCTTGAGCTTTGAACCGGAGAAGACGGCAAGGCATTGGAGGGAGCGGACGGGGCGCCCCCGCCCGTACAGGCGGCAAGCATGGCAGAAAAAAGTGTCAGGGCTGCTGCTGCAAGAGACGCTCGGGAAAGGATCTTTTTCATTTTTACCTCATATAGTGCATTCTGTATTTTTATATCTATTATACGCTTTTTTTCAACCGTTAACAGGAAAAATAATTATAAAATTGTCGTTTTCGCCTCTGCGACACCGGCATAAACCTCCAAAAACAGCAAAGGCTGACGAAAAGTGCGGACTCGCGGATAACAAAAAATCATCCCTCAGCCGTCGAGAAAAGCTGAGTGAGGATGATTTTATATGCCGCAGGAACAGGGGCCAACTGCGCAAGAAATCCTGACGGGGCGGAAAGCCCACGGAAGGGACCGCGCGGATTATATATGCTCAAAAACAGGAGATTCTCGCTGCCGGGCATAAATGGAGCGTTGTTTTGGGTCAAAAAGCGAGGACTATTCCCTTGTCGTTTGCGTATATGGTGCTTATGCCCCTCGTCGGCACGATGAGTATGTCCCCGAAGCGGTACCTGTTTGTTATCGCGTCCTTCAGCTTGTTTGCAAGTCCGGGGTTGTTGCAGTGGGCAATAACTATGTTTTCATCCCTTAAATCCTTGCCGCTTTTTTCGATGGTATCGGCAAGCTTTTCGATTACCTGCTTTTCGCCCCTTGCGTGCGAATAAAGGGCGATGTTTCCGTCCTCGTCCGCTCCCATCAGGGGCTTAATGTTCAGCACGGATATTATTTTGCCCGTTATTTTGCCTATTCTGCCGTTTTTCAGAAGATTGTCTACGCTTTCGAGCACAAAATATGTTTTCATATGCTTTATAAAGTCGTCGGCCGCGGAGATAATCTTTTTATGACTGAAGCCAGCCCGAATCATTCCGGCGATCTTAAGGGTCAGCAGAACTTCCCCGGCGCACGCGCTTTTTGAATCGAACACATGCACCTCGGTTGACGGGGCCTCTTCCTCCGCCATTGTTTTTCCTGTAACCGCGCTTGCGAAAGAGCCGGAAAGATTGCTTGAAAGCGTGACGACATATGACCTGCAGGCTTTTATGAAAGCGTCCTTGTAGTGGCCGGGCGACGGAGCCGCAGAGCCTATCTTTTCCATGCAGCTTTTCATTGCCCGCATGAAAGCGGGCATGTCCAGGTTCTCGTCGTCGGGAATGCTTCTGTCGCCCAGAAGAAGAGTCAGCGGGACGGTTTCGATCCCGTACTTTTCGCAAAGCTCGGGAGTGACGTCGCAGCAGCTGTCAACAATTATTTTACGCTCCACGGCAATAAACCTCGTTTTCTCATATTTCCTGCGCCAGAGCAATGCGCAATCCGGATTTGCTGCGCATAATAAACGGCAGATACCCGGAAGGAGCCTCCGCCAAGAACCTGCTTTCGTTATCGATACTATAATACATTATTTATTATGCCTTGTAAACACAGATTGCACTTTAATTCCTGATATTTCGCCGGCCGTACGAAAAAGCTAACGGCTTCGGGTCGGCGGCCACGAAATTAACCGCAAAACATCAAAACGCCGCATTGATGCGGCGTTTTGCTTAAAATCCGTAACCGTTTTCAGACATAACCGAGGACGCCCGTCAGAAGCGGGATGGCAAAGGCCACAATAACGGCGAACACCAGGGAAGGCACCCAGCCTTGCTTTGCCATATCGCCTATCGAATAGTAACCGAACTGGTATGTAAACATCGGAACCGCGTCTGTCGGCAAAAGGAAGGTCACGCCGCTCCAGAAGGATGTGATCATGGCAAGCGCCGTCACAGACGCGCCGGTTTTCTGGGCCAGGAGCACGATAGGAGCGACGGCGAGCCCGGCGACCGCGGGACCGGAAGGGCAGAGCCAGTGCAGGCAGCAGATGAGAAGCGACACCGCAAGGTATATAGCCCACGGCGACCAGGAAGACGCGCCGCCCAGAACGACCGAAATTATCCATGAAGCTGCACCGGTGGAGAGAGCGGCGGCGGCCATCGCCCCGACACCTCCTACGAGGAAAGTGCCTTCCCAGCCCCCGTCGCGGACGTACTGATCCCAGGTAATGACATCGATTCCGGGGAACATGAGCATACAGGTGCCGAAAAGAGCCACCACCGTAGTGTTCAAAAACGTCAGCCAGGTGCTGGCGACCCACATCAGCACCATTACGGCGATTACGCAGAGGCATTTTATTTCCCTGGCCTCCAGAGGGCCGTTTCCCGATATCATGTCTTTCGCGGAGAGCATGGCTTCCTCGGTAATCGGCTCAGGCCTGTAAAAAAAGCAAAGCCAGAGGCAGAAAAGTATTGTAAGCGCAATCCCGATGGGATACCCTATTATCATCCAGTTAAGGAAAGTCACGGGCCTGCCCATCGAAGCAAGCAGGTCGTAGGCGATTATATTCGTAGGGCTGCCTGCGGGCGTCATAAAACCGCCTATGACGCTCCCGGCGGGAATTGCTATCATGAGGCATTTTCCGAGGTTGCTCGTCCCGGGCTTGGGATTGCCGTTGGTTTTTAAGACCGCTATCGCAAGGGAGGCGAAAAGGGCGCAGGTAGGTATATTGGACATCACGGAAGAAAGCACCGCTGTTCCGAGGGCAAAGCCCAGAGTAAGCTTTACGGGACTGTTTTTTGAATATTTCAGTATAAATCCCGCTATGCGCGTAGGAACAGTTGTGGAAGCCAGGGCGGTAGTAATGGCCATGGTGCCCACCATAAAGAAGAACACGCTGCCGCCAAAGCCCTTGAACATCTCGGCCGGCGTCATAACCCTGAGGAAGGTGAGCATACAGCACATTATAATCGTGGTGACGGCCATATTCATCACTTCAGTAATCCAGAGGCACAGACCCGCGACCATTATTGCAAGGGCGGTGAGGCCTTCTCTGGAAAGTCCCGACGGGAGCGGCATCACTCTGGACAAAAACAGGACAAGAGCCGCTACCGCGACCATAGCTAGTTTTGTAGACAGCTTTTTTTCGTTGTTCAATAGTATCTAACCTCTCTCTGTCATTCTGAAATGCAAAAAAATAATGTTTCCCGCAATCTCAGTTTATAATTGGGGCAACATTCTATCAAAACAAACAGACGAAGAGGCGGTGCCGGCGCCAAATACTGTCTTTTTTCAAAAGCTTCCGGGGGAGCTTAAGAAACTTAAAGACTAAATCGTTTTAGCTAACACGGGGATACGAAAACTGCAATTAGGGGGAGCCCTCTCGACTATTTGCCATGTTATACAATTTTATAATATAAATTAAATCGCGTAAAAAATATAATATTAAATTTTTATTATTATTATCATATTTAGAAATTATCCGGACGGACATGCTTTTTAGAGGTGGATGATCGGATTAAAGGCAGAATTTTCCGCGTCCGCAAAACGGCTGTTTTTAAGAAGGGATTTTTTAATCGCTGCCGGGCGGTTTTAGCCGTCTTTTCAAATAAAAATCCGTTTTTTCTCTGTTTCGAAACATATGCTTATCTGCGGGATAATCGACACTGAGCCCCGGCGGCTTGTTCAGGCCGCGGCCGCATTAACCGGGCTTTTTGCTTCGAAGGGCATGCCCGAAGTTTTCCGGCCATATCAATTGTCGATTTATAAAAAACAGTTGATTATTTCGTCGATTAATGTTACCTTTTCACTATATCCTGCTGAAATCAAACCATTAAAGGAGATGACGAAAATGTACTGTAAAAACTGCGGCTCTGAAATCGGCGACGGAAGCGTCTACTGCCAAAAATGCGGCGCAGAGACTGACTCCGGAAGAAAGCCCGAAGACAAAGCGTCCGAATCTTTTTCCGCGGCCCCTAAGAAAAAGAGGCATTTAGCAAGGTGGATTGTTCTTACGGTTTTGTTGCTTATAATCGGTGCCGGTGCATACGTTTACGGATCTATCTCCTGGTTTCCCCCTAAGGACCTCGGCGTAAGGTACACTCAGAAGGACTATAACCTTGCCATGCAGAAGACCGGTGTTCACATCACCGCCGATCTGGGAAACGGCATCACTTATGACAACAAGGACATTCTGTCCGGCAGCCTCACGGCGACCGGGTACAAAGACGCCGGCAACGCTTCATCTGTCAAGCTTAAGGACCTTAACATAAACGATTACAACTGGGAATTCTCGAAATACGAACGCAAAACGATAAAAATGACCAATGTGGAGGTATCGGCGTTCTTCAACGAAATTGCGCCTGCCTTCTGGTGGTTCAAAAACACGCAGGTCAAGCTCGCTCCCGACGGAACGATCATCACCAGCTCGACGGCTGACATCGCGAAGATGAAAAGGGAGCTTTTCAGCGACGTCGCTGGGAAGATTCCGGTTCCGCTGCCCGATAAGGCAAATCTCTACACTGAGGGCAGCTTTTCAGTAACGAACAACAAAATCACAATGGTGCCTAAGGTGATGAACGCCGGTGCGGTTTCCCTTCCGGATCAGTATAAGTCCGGGGAGAACCTCAAGGTTTTTTCCGGCTACCTTGAAAGGTTTTACACCGTCGTGCCCAAGCTGCAGGTCAACAAGGCATATGTCGAGAACGGCCAGTTCATTTTTGACGGAACCGTCCCGACCGAAGTCAAGGTAACTCCCAAGAAATGAGAAAATCCATGACTGTCAACGGGAAAAAGGTAAGCGTGCCTCCATTTCCGCATCATAAGTATTTTTTAAGCGTGGTATCGAAATTCTTCAATTCCACCGATATTCTGTCCCTTATTGCGACGGACAATTTCAAGCTTTTAGACCAGGTCTGGTCCGGAATCCGCAACAAGTGCTTTGTGCCGCGCTGTCTTCTTCTGGACCCGACTAGTAGCTGCAACCTTCAGTGCGTCGGCTGCTGGTCCGCCGGCTATCACAAAAGGGACAACCTTTCATACGAAACCCTCGACAACATACTGGAGCAGGCCGAGGCCCTGAATATTAACTACTGCTTTCTCAGCGGCGGAGAACCGCTCGTCAGGAAAGACGACCTGCTTAAGCTTTGCGAAAAGCACAGGAAAATGTCCTTCAGCGCGTTTACGAACGGAACGCTTATTGACGAGGCCTTCGCGGACAGGGTGGCGGAGCTTTCAAATTTAACCTTTTCTCTCAGCATCGAGGGCTTCGAGGAGAACACGGACTTCAGGCGCGGAAAAGGCGTATACAGCCGTGTTATCAGGGCGATGGACATTCTGGCAAGCCGCGACATTGCGTTCGCCTTTTCGGCATGCTATCATTCGAAGAATTACAAGGAAATCGCAAGCGACGAATTTCTCGATTTTATGCGCGAAAAGGGCTGCTGGATGGGCTGGCTCTTTACCTATATGCCCGTCGGAAACGATGCGGATTTGAGCCTTGTCTGCACTCCCGAGCAGAGGGCATATGTAAGGAAAAAAATACTTTCTTACAACAAAAAGCACGATATCACCATCATAGATTTCTGGAACAGCGGACATATGGCCGCCGGCTGCGTGGCGGCTAGCACCGGCTTCGTGCACATCAATTCCAGAGGCGACATCGAGCCATGCGCGTTTTGCCACTATTCGGACAGCAACATACACGAGGTGTCCCTGAAAGACGCCCTGAATTCGGCGTTTTTCAGAGCCTTCCGCGACGCTCAGCCATTTTCGGACAACCCGCTTCGCTCCTGCCCGCTGATCGACGTGCCCGAAAAGCTTGTGGAGGTAGTCGAGAACTCCGGAGCGCATTCCACGGAGCTGGCTTCCCCGGAGAATGTGCGCGACCTTGCCGCCAAGACAAAACCCATAGCCGAAAAATGGCAGCCCCTGGCGGATCGCCTCTACTCGCACTGTCCGGACAAGCACAAGCGCTGCTTCAAGACCAACAAAAGGATACTCGGATTCAGGAAATCGAAAAACACAAACAATCCCGCCTGATTCTTTATTATCCGCACAAATAGCCCCGCCGAAAGGGCGGGGTTATCAGACTGTCAAAAAAGCCCAAAGGGCTTTTTTGACAAGGGGGGCTTAATGACGGCCGCTCTGCCGCGCCCGTCATGAGAGGTGTCATTTCCGACGTACACGCCGCCGGAAATGACAGATTTGACTTTTTCCGCCATTCGCGGCGGAAATTCTGCGAAGCTTTTTTGCTGTAAACAAGTTCTTTGACAAGCTGTAGCCCCGCCCTTTCGGCGGGGCTATTTTTGTTCATTAAAAATCTGAAGGGAAAAAACGAACAATCCTTTTCGAGCGCCCGAACAAAGCTTTTCCTATGTTTTTAAGAGCTTCCTGAGGCCGTATTCGCCGCCCTCGCCGCCTCCGCCACCGGGCAGGCGACATAGTGTCCGGGCTCAATTTCACGCAGCTCGGGAACGGCGGCGGCGCAGCCGGCCTCGGCGTAAGGGCATCTCGGATGGAAGCTGCAGCCGGAAGGAAGCCGCGAAACGCTCGGAACGTCGCCTTTTACGGCTTCTATATTCCTCGTCCTTTCAACCTCCGGGTCCGGTATCGGCACCGCCGACAGCAGCGCGCGGGTATAGGGGTGCACAGGTTTCTCGCAAAGCGTTTTCCAGTCGCCCTGCTCAACTATTCTGCCGAGATACATAACCGCGATGGTGTCGCTTATATGCCTGACGACGGACAAATCGTGCGCGATAAACAGATAAGTCAGCCCGAGCTCGCGCTGAAGCCTCTCCAGCAGGTTCAAAATCTGCGCCTGTACCGAAACGTCGAGCGCGGACACCGGTTCGTCGCAGACGAGAAAGCTCGGCTCGCTCGCCAGGGCCCTTGCTATCCCCACGCGCTGGCGCTGTCCGCCCGAAAGCTCGTGCGGAGACCTGTCCCTGAGGCTGGGATCGAGGCCTACCATGACGAAAAGCTCCTCCACCCGCTTCAGATACTCTGTTTTACCAGAGGTAAGCTTATGCACGACAAGCGGCTCCCCTATAATGCCGCCGATGCTCATTCTCGGATCCAGCGAGGCGAAGGGGTCCTGAAAAATCAGCTGTATCTCTCTGCGCATTTCCCTGGTTTTTTTCTTGTCGAGCTTCGTCAGGTCCGTTCCCTGATACAATATTTCTCCGCATGTCGGGGAGACAAGCCCCAAAATGCTCCTCGCAAGCGTCGTTTTTCCGCATCCGCTCTCACCTACGAGCCCGAGAGTCTCTCCGCGGCGTATGCGCAGGCTCACGTCGTTCAGCGCGTGGACATTTCCGACGGTCTTTTTGAACAAAATGCCTTTTTTTATAGGGAACTCTTTACTCAGACCACTTATTTCGAGCAGGGTTTCGTCGGGAAGCTTTTTCGCCTCGAAAAGGGTGTCGCTCTTCCTTAGACTCCGGTCCAGACGGTCGTTGATGCACGAGGAATAGTGTTCCTCCCAAACCTTCCTGAGCGGAAATTCTGGGCGCGATTCGCATTCTGGCAGCTTCTGCGCGCACCTCGCGATGAAGGCGCAGCCCGTCGGCCTTGATTGAAGGTTCGGCGGGAAGCCCTCGATAGGCATCAGCATGCGGTCCTTATCGTCGTCAAGCCGCGGCACGGAATTGAGAAGCCCTATAGTATAGGCATGAGACGGCGCTGTAAAAATATCGGACGCCCTGCCGTACTCGACTATGCCTCCGGCGTACATGACGTAAATTTTATCCGCATAGCGTGCGACGATCCCCAGATTATGCGTGACTATGAGCAGCGCCGTCTGCGTTTCCCTTACGACGTCGCGCAGCATTTCGAGTATCTGAGCCTGAATTGTGACGTCCAGAGCGGTGGTAGATTCGTCGGCTATAAGCAGGTCGGGGTCGCAGCTCATCGCCATGGCTATCATCAGTCTCTGGCACATTCCGCCGGAGAATTCATGCGGATAGCTATCATATCGCTCCTCAGCGTCCGGTATCCGCACCTTTTTCATAAGCTCTATGGTCCTTGCCCTGGCCTCGCTTGCGCCGAGCTTCATATGCAGACGTATGGCTTCCGAAATCTGCTCTCCGACCTTCATGACCGGGTTCAGCGAAGTCATGGGCTCCTGAAAAATCATGGCGATCTTTCCGCCGCGGACCGAACGGAGATACTCTCCGTTAGAAGGCTCGAGCAGGTCTTTTCCCTCGTATACCGCCTTTCCCTCGTATACCGCCTTTCCCTCGATATGCGCGGGAGGCGAGGGCACAAGACGAAGGGTGCTCATTTGAGAAACGGATTTTCCGCAGCCGCTTTCTCCCACCACCCCAACTATTTCGCCCGGATGGATGTCGTATGAAATGCCGTTTACTGCATATACAGTATATCTGCGCATGCGGAATTCGGTCCGAAGGTTCTTTACATCCAGTACGGTTTTATCCATGCTTGCGCCTCCTCACAGACTTCCGCGGACGCGGGGATCGAGCATATCGCGAAGGCCGTCTCCGAAGATGTTGAAGGCCAGAACCACCAGCATGATGCATAGGCCCGGAATGATGGAGAGCATCGGAGCGGTTTCTATGTATTGAAACCCGTCGCTCACCATCGTGCCCCAGGCGGGTATCTCGGGCGGCACTCCGAGGCCGAGGTAGCTTAAGCTCGCCTCCGCCATTATGGCGCCGCCCAGGTTTATGGTTGCGGTTACGATAAGAGGGGAAATGCTGTTCGGCAGGATATGCCTGTACATTACGCGCGAGTCCCTGCAGCCTATGACATTGGCTGCGAGCACATACATCTGGTTTTTGGTGCTGACAGTCTGCCCGCGCATCATTCTGATGTAGGCGGGCACCGACGACACGCCTATGGCTATCATAAGGTTGAGCGTGCTCCGGCCCAGCGCGACTCCTATTCCGAGGGCCAGCACGATCTGCGGTATCGCCATCATTGCGTCCGTAAGGCGCATTATGAATGTGTCAGCAATTCCTCCGAAGTATCCTGCGACGAGTCCCAGCAGGATGCCGGCAATCCCGCCGATAATGATGGAAACGAAGGCAATCATCATCGACGTGCGGGCGCCGTAAATAATGCGGCTTAAAATATCCCTGCCCATAAGGTCGCAGCCAAGCAGATGCTTGAGTGAGGGCGGCGCAAGCCTGTTAGGCAGGTCCATTGCGAAGGGGTCGTAGGGCATAAGGAGGGGGGCGAAAACGGCCGCAATAACGAAGAGGGCGATCAGCAGCAGGGAGAGCAGTACGGTCCAGCGCGAAACAAGAACGCGCAGAAAAGAGCCTCTTTTCATCATGCCACATCCTTTATTTCGCGTATTCTCGGATCGACAAACCCGTAGGATATGTCGACGAGCAGGTTCGCTATTATTACCACGACGCCCATAATGAGTATGCAGCCCTGGACGACCGTGATGTCCCTGTTGAAAACGCTGTTGACGAGAAGCCTGCCCATCCCCGGAACCGCAAAGATGTTCTCGACTATCACGACTCCGCCGAACAGGACGCGGACCTGCATCCCGAGAAGCGTGAGTATAGGAATCAAAGCGTTGCGCAGAACATGCTTCATAAGAATGACCCGTTCCCTGAGACCTTTTTCCCTTGCCGTCCTTACGTAATCCTGGCTTATGGTCTCAAGCACCGCTGATCTCGTCTGCCGAACCATTGACGAGAGCGCGCCCACCGCGGTGACGATAACCGGCATGACCATCTGCCTGGTATGCATCCAGAAATCGGCGGAGGGTTCCGTATAGCCCTGCACGGGCAGGACCTTCATTTTCACAGCGAACAGTATGATAAAGAGAATTCCGAGCCAGAAGGCGGGTATGGAAATGCCGATATTTGCAAAAAAGCTTATAAGGTTGTCCCAAAAGCCGCCGCGGTTTACGGCGGAAACGACCCCCAGGCTTATCCCGACCGCCGTGCTTATAATAAGCGCGGCGAATCCCATGCGGAAGGTGACCAGCAGCTTCTTCACAAGGATGTTAGCAACGCTGTCGTTGTAGAAAATCGAGGTTCCCATATCGCCTCGGAAGAGGCCCCCGAGCCAGATGAAATAGCGCACGACAAAAGGCTTGTCCAGGTTCAGGCTTGCCCTCAGCGCAGCCGCCTTTTCGGGCGTCGCCTCAAGACCCAGAAGAAAATCGACGGCGTCACCGGGTATAAGCTCCATTATCAGGTAGGAAATGAATGTAACTATCAGAAGGACGAGCAGCGCCTGAAACAGCTTTTTTACGATATATTGAGTCAAGATCATCAAACCTCGTTTTCTTTTTCTTCCATTAGGAAAGGGAACATGGTATCCTGCCGGCAAACAGTAACCATGTCCCTTTTAGCTTCGTTATGTCACGCCGTCATAAGCTCTAGCGTTTTTCCTTCCAGACGGTTTCGGGAGACCAGTAGCGGATCTGCTTTTCGCCGTCAGCTCCGCTGCCGAAGCCGTGGACCCAGGACTGCTGCGCGACCGCATATTTTTTTACATATATCGGCGTGAGCAGGCAGGCCTCGTCGATGAGGAACTTGTTCATATCCGCATAGACCTTTTTGGCGGCATCCGCTGTTGTCGCCGCGAAGAGGTTGGTTACCAGACCCTTGTACTTCTCGGGGAAATCCACGGTGCTCCTGAAAAGCGTGGTGGCGGGGTTGAGCACGCGGCGTGCGGAGCCTATTTCGTCCGGAGTATATGTAAAGGGTATGACTGCAAGACGGTCGCCCCAGGAGCTGAACATGACGCTCTGGGCAAAACGGGCGGCGTCCGCAAGGTCTATCGTAAGATTGATGCCTACCGCCTTGAAATAGGATTGTATGGTCTGGCAGAGCAGGGAGTTTTCGGGCGTATTCTCCGCTACTATCGTTGCGTCGAAGCCGTTGGGGTAGCCCGCCTCCGCAAGCAGCTGCTTTGCCTTCTGGGGATCGTACTTATAGCCCGCTATGTCCTTGTTGTACATGGGGCTTCCGGGGTATGAAACCTGGTTTGTCGAATCGAATTCAGGCCCGAAGAGAGATTTGATGATCGTGGGTATGTCAAGGGCGTAGCTTATTGCCTGACGAACCTTCAGGTTCTGGAATTTGGAGCCCGACACAAGGGTGGGATACCAGATGTTGAGCTGCAGGAACGCGTAATCGTAAATCGTGACCTTTGAGCTGCTTTTCAGGCTCGTGATCATGTTGGATGTAAGCGCGCGCAAAACATCGATTTCTCCGTTTTTGAAGGCTGTTGTGGAAGTGACGTTCTCAGGGATGAACTTGAAGGTTATGCCGTCGAGATAAGGGAGCTTATTGCCGTTTGAGTCCTTGCCCCAGTAGTTCTCGTTTTTCACATAGACCATTTTCACGCCGTAATCCCAGCTCTGGAGCTTGAACGGACCGGTTCCTACCGGATGCGTCTTGGCCCACTCGGCGCCGTTTGTCTTAACGGCTGTGGGGGAAACCATAAATACGGGAAGCGAGGTCGCGAGGGTCTGGAGCAGGAACAGATCCGGAGAGGCCATATTGAGAACCAGCGTGTAGTTATCAATAATATCTATGCTTTTTACCGTGTTGAATACGGTCTGGATTTTTCCAGCCTGTGTCTGCTCGATGTTCCACTTTACAGCTTCAGCGTTGAAGTCGGTGCCGTCATGGAACTTGACGCCCTGCTGCAGAATCAAAGTGTACTTCTGACCGTTGTTTTCGATTTTATACTCCTTTACCAGGAAGGGTATCAGCGTGCCGTCCGAGGCTATCTTCAAAAGCGGTTCCAGACAGGGGCGGGCGTTCTGGAGCACGTCGGCGTTAGCTGCCGTCGGGGGATAGAGATTGTCTTCAAACTGCTGGGTCGACTGGGATACGATGAGCGTGCCTCCGTATACCGGGGTTTTGGCGGCCGCGGCGCTCGGCTTTGCGGTGCTCGCCGGGGTCGGTGTCGTTCCTGAACCGCCGCAGCCGGTCATAACTGCAGCTATCATTGCCAGAGCGAGCAGGACGGAAATGGCGCGTTTGAGCTTCTTCATTACAGACCCTCCTAAAGATGTGTGTTTGAGGACAGTTTTTCCGAGTTCCGAATCCGATCATGCGTTATAAAATCAAGGAACATACGGTTTATTTTTTAATGTTAGCATTATATGTAATCATTGTCAATAAAGGAAAATCTTAATTTATTTCTAAAATTGTTGGAATCGCCGAGCTTTTTTTACTCCGGGTTTCCGTACGACGGCGTAAATTTTCACTTTGCCCGTCCGCCCCCCTGCACGGACACCCCTGATCAAGCCTGCTTTGCGATCGGCAAATAAAAGCTTCTCAAATTGACATTTTCAGTTGTTATAGTATAATGTAGGCAAATTTTATAAAATTGGAGGGTATCCGGTTGAAAGCATATAAAATTGACATAGGCGGCATAGAGCGCCACCTCCCTCTCTGCGAAATCACCGAGGATCTTTACATAGGCGCGCTAAACATGTTCGGAGACGTGGAGCTGACCGTCGCCAGCGCAAAAAAGCTTCTCGAGATGGCTGAAGAATTCGACTATATCATTACTGCGGAAGCGAAAAGCATACCGCTCGCATATGAAATGTCGCGCCAGAGCGGCAAAAAGTACTTTATAGCCAGAAAGCAGCCTAAGTTATACATGGTCGACCCGCTTCAGGTAATAGTGAAGTCCATAACCACCGACGGCGTGCAGCATCTATATCTCGACAGGGAAGATGCCAACGCGATGAAAGGAAGGCGTGTGCTCATAGTCGACGACGTTATATCCACCGGCGAATCGCTTCGCGCGCTCGAAAAGCTTGTCAGCTCCGCCGGCGGCGTCATCGTATCGAAAATGGCAGTCCTGGCGGAAGGCGACGCGATGAACCGAAAAGATATAAAATATATCGCACCTTTACCTCTTTTTAAAGCAAACGGGGAGCCTATACGTTCCGCCGATTGATGGCCCAAAGATATACAAGGCCTTAATTTTGTTTTTTGGAATAAAAAACCGGGATGCCGACGCATCCCGGTTTTTAGCTTTTCAAAGAATTTGTTTACAGCAAAAAAGCTTCGCAGAATTTCCGCCGCGAATGGCGGAAAAAAGTCAAATCTGTCATTTCCGGCGGCGTGTACGTCGGAAATGACACCTCTCATGACGGGCGCGGCAGAGCGGCCGTCATGCGCCCCCTTTGTCAAAAAAGCCCTTTGGGCTTTTTTGACAGCCGGAAGACCGGGATGCCGACGCATCCCGGTTTTTCGGCTTTATCATATCGTGAGAGTTCCGCCCGGGTCCTCGATCAGTATGAGCATCTGCTCCTCCTTGCCGGTTTTTGCGTTAACATAAATCAGATAATGCCTGCCCTCGGGCGAAAGACACTTGAACTCATGGCACAAAACCTCGAATCTGCCGTCGGTCGGAATTACGGCGAGATTGTGCGAGAGGATTGAAAGCGACGGGGAAACGAATCTTTTCGCCTCTCCCGCACCTATGGTTGCCGCCGGAAGATCGCGGTCGTAATGGTTGGTTACATACCCGTTCGCCTCAAAACCTACCACAGAGCCCTTGTCGAGCGCAATCGATACTTTTATCAGGTCCGGGTAGCATATCACCCCGTCCTGGACATAAGCGAAATTTATAAGAGCGACGTTGTTTTCCACTATCCAATAGCTGCTTCTCATGTTCGGATAGCCGCGCTCCGCAAGAAAGCGCCTTGCGATATCCACCGCCTCCTCGGGGGATATTTTGGACTCGTTTACCGGCGCGCCGTCGAAAACGCTCAGCACGACCCCGCCCTGCTTGGTGACAACCGCCGTCAAATCTCCCTTTTCGGTCGATATCCCAATTAGATAAGCGGGTATCCTTCCGCCGCGGTGACCCACAAGCGCGGCCTTGTCCGGCGAAACGCCCATAAATTCTATCGCCTTCCGCCGCGCGGTTTCGCCGTCGATTTCTTCGGCGTTTTCAATAAGCTTAGGCTTCTGGTTTTCAAGATGCGCCGAGAAGGGCCCGTCGTAAATAAGCGTAGGAACCTCCGGGAACTCGCTTTCTATGAGCTTGAAGTTTTCGCCGAGAGAGGAGGGCGAAGCCTTTTCCCCGGCGCGGTCAGTCTGCCTCTGAGCGTTTTTCAGATCGCCGACGGTCATGGTGCCGTGCCCGACCTCCGCCTCAAGCTGCGTAAGCCTTGACGACAGAGCGGCGGCGGTCAGGGAAAGGCTCTGAAGGTTCTGCATGTCGTTTTCCAGCGGCATGTCACCTCCGGCGGTTATTACGGAAAGGGCATAGGCGTAATTTCCGACTCTCGTTATGAACGCCGCCGTTTCGGTTAGCTCATAGTTTGAAAACGGCAGCTCGCCCAGCGACATCTGGGCCGCCATCGCCCGTCCGAATATCTGGGTGCAGAGTGAATTGATCATAGGAGATGTAGTGGCGTATTTGACCTTGGAAAGTGCCGTGTCGATGTCGTGCATCGAGGTCACAAGCTCGTTGAATGAACGCTGGTAGGCGTTGTTTATGAAGCGTTCGTAGTTTGCGATATCCGTGTAATCCTTAAGAGCCATGCCGCCAAAAGCCAGCAGGGCGGCGCAAAGGTAGCTGATCAGAAGGACTTTGTTTTTTCTGCGCAAAAAAATCACCCCTTACGGATAGATTTTCCGCAAATGGGTGATTTATTCCTGAAAACTTATGACAATTTATCGATTCCCGCCCTTATCCTCGCAAGGGTTTCCTCTTTGCCCAGGATATAGCATATTTCCACCGCGCCCCCGGGCGTGACCGCTTTGCCGGATACGGCTATGCGAAGCGGCCAGAGCAGGGTGGCGTTCTTGACTCCGAGCCTCTCGACAAGCCCGAAAAGCGCGCCCTGAACGTTTTCGAGTGTCCAGGAATCTATCCCTTCAAGCTCCGGCAAAGCGGTTTTCAGCATTTCAAGGGAAACCGCCCGGTCGGTTTTGGATTTCTTGTGCACATAAAGCTCGGCGTCGTATTCGGGAAGCGCGTCAAAAAAATCCACCTTTTCGGGTATGTCCGTCAGCCTTTCGCAGCGCTGATGCAGAATTTCGGCTATCGCCATCGTATCCGCGTCCGGCTTTTTGACGGCGGAGCGTATATAAGGCAGCGCGAGCTCGTGAAAAGCCTCAAGGCTCATCGACCTTATATACTCGCTGTTGAAGTGGCTGAGCTTGGTAATATCGAAAATCGCCGGCGACTTGGATATTCCCTTTATATCGAACACCTCCGCAAGCTCCGAAAGCGTGAACAGCTCGCGCTCTCCGCCGGGGCTCCAGCCGAGCAGCGCCACATAGTTCACAACGGCCTCCGAAAGGTATCCGAGAGCGAGCAGATCCTCGTACGACGGGTCGCCGTGGCGCTTCGACATCTTGTTATGGGCGTCCCGCATTACCGGAGGGCAGTGGATGTAATGTGGGATATCCCAGCCGAAGGCTTTGTAAAGCAGGTTGTATTTCGGGGTGCTGCTGAGATATTCAGAGCCTCTTACGACATGGGTTATGCCCATGAGATGGTCGTCGACCACGTTTGCGAAGTTGTACGTCGGCAGGCCGTCCGACTTTATGAGGACGTTATCGTCCAGGGTTTCGTTTTCAACGGTTATGTCTCCGAAAACCATGTCGGTAAAGGATGTGGAGCCCGCCGGTATCTTCTGGCGGATGACGTAAGGCGTGCCCGCCCTCAGCCTTTCCTCAATTTCGGCGTTTGAAAGGCGGCTGCAGCGGCCGTCGTATTTCTTTACGCCCTTATCGCCCTGCTCGGCGTCGTCCTGCTCGTCCTTCCCGCAGAAGCAGCGGTAAGCGCCTCCCTTCATGATGAGAAGCTCGGCGTATTTCGCGTAGATGTCGCGCCGCTCCGTCTGGACGTACGGGCCGACCGGGCCTCCGATGTCCGGCCCCTCGTCGTGGCTCAAGCCGCATTTTTTCAGGGTGCCGTATATCGCGTCGGTAGCTCCCTCCACATAACGGCCCTGATCGGTGTCCTCTATACGCAGCAGGAATTTGCCGCCGTTTCGGCGGGCTATAAGGTAAGCGTAAAGGGCCGTTCTGAGGTTTCCTACATGCATATATCCGGTCGGGCTCGGCGCGAAACGCGTGCGGACCTCCCCGCGCGGTATGCGCGATTCCATTTCATCAAACCATTTATAATCCAAAATCATAAATCATCCTCATTTCCGCTTTTATATTATTTTATCGCGGGAACTATG
Organism: Clostridiales bacterium; assembly: GCA_029265975.1. Classification (GTDB taxonomy): domain Bacteria; phylum Bacillota; class Clostridia; order Oscillospirales; family Oscillospiraceae; genus DUPK01. The sequence continues at coordinate 28,623 of JAJUGN010000002.1, read as the reverse complement.
TCAAGAGACGGGATAATATAAAGATTAAAGTATTGTCAACGCGCGCGGCGGACATAAAGGCGTTGACAATCAGGCGCCCGTGTAATATAATAACTATAAATTAAGATGCCTGCCGACAATAGAATACCGGTTAGAATTTCAGAGATTTATGAGTGAAACGAAAACGAAAGGCCTTTAAGTTTTTATTGAGCCCCGGGTTTTCGTTTTTGTATTAATCGGGGTGCTTTTATGACGAAGGACGAGATGCTCGACAAGCTGATAGAAAATCCGGTGGTTGCGGCCGTAAAGAATGCAGAGGGGCTGGATAAGGCCCTGCGGTCGCCCTGCCCCGTCGTCTTTGTGCTTTTCGGGGACGTTTGCGGCATCTCCGAGCTTGTGGGGGCCATCAAAAGGGCGGGAAAGACGGCGGTAGTCCACATAGACCTCATAGACGGGCTTTCCAACAGGGAGGTATCGGCACGATTTCTGAGGTCCAACACGGCGGCCGACGGAATAATAAGCACAAAGTCACATATCATACGCTCGGCGAAGGAACTGGGACTTATAACCGTACAGCGTTTTTTCATATGGGACTCTATGTCGCTGGAAAACGTGCAGAAGAACATTTCGGGAGAAACGGCGGACTTTATAGAGATATTGCCGGGAGTAATACCAAAGGCCATAGAATTCTGCGTAAAAAACGCCAGACTCCCGGTCATCGCGGGAGGGCTCATTTCCACGAAAAGCGAGGTGGTTTCCGCGCTTGGCGCCGGTGCCACCGCCATATCGACCACTCAGCAGAATTTGTGGCTCGAGAATTGAATATAAAGCGTTAGCGTTCAGAGAATAAGAGTCGGATGCTGGATAAGCCGCTTCGGGCGGTCTTTTCCGCTTCCGGCTCTTTTTGCATAACCGGCGGCCGCGCCGCCGTTTCAGGAGGAAAAGCAATGTATGATGTGACCATAATAGGCTGCGGCATTACAGGCGCCGCGGCGGCGTATGAGCTTTCAAAATTCAGGCTCTCGATAGCCGTTCTGGAAAAAGAAAACGACGTCGCCTGCGGCACGACAAAAGCCAACAGCGCGATAGCCCACGCGGGTTACGACCCGAGGCCGGGGACGAAGATGGCGCGCCTGAACGTCCTGGGCAGCGAGCTCATGGAGGGCTTATGCAGGCGGCTGAACGTAGGGTACGAGCGGACGGGTTCGCTCGTGCTGGCCTTTGACGGAAAGGGCATGAAAGCTATAGAAGAGCTCCTAGACAGGGGGCAAAAAAACGGGGTAAGGGAGCTTGAGATAATCAGCGCTGAGAGGACGCTGGAAATGGAGCCGAACATAAACCCCGGAGTGCTCGCCGCACTTTACGCCCCCACAGCGGCTATAATAGATCCCTGGGGTCTTTGCATCGCGCTTGTGTCGTCGGCAGTGGTCAACGGAGCAGCGCTCCGCTTGAACGCCGAGGTCAGGGCGATAGAGAGAAAAGAGGGGTATTTCCGAATAGAAACCTCGTCGGGCGCGTTCGAGACAAGGCGTATAGTAAATGCCTCGGGCGCCCATTCCGACAAGGTAAGCGAAATGGTCACAAAGCCGTTCTTCAAAATAATACCCGTGAAAGGCGAGTATTTTCTTCTGGACAAAAGTCAGGGCGGGCTTGTAAAGCGAATTATTTTCCAGCCGCCCGACGAGGACGGCAAGGGCGTGCTCGTCGCGCCGACGGTGCACGGCAATCTTATAGCGGGACCGACCTCGGAGCGCGCTTCTGATCCGGAGGACATATCGGTCACGGCCCGGGGCCTCGAAAAGGTTTTGAATACGGCGGCGCGCTCAAGCGGGAAAATAGATTTCCGGGAATCCATAAGAAACTTCGCCGGCATACGCGCCTCCGCGGAGATCGACGATTTCATACTGGAGATCTCCGCTCCGGGCTTCGTCAACGCCGCGGCGATAAAATCGCCGGGCCTGACGGCGGCTCCGGCTATCGGGCTGGAGATAGTCAAATTGCTGCATGAGGATGGCCTGGAGCTGATTGAAAAGGAGTATTTCAGGGAATACAGGAGCGAAACTCTGTTCAGGGACATGAGTATGGAGGAGCGGTCGGAGGCGCTGAAAAGAGAAAAACGATTCGGCAGGGTCATATGCAGATGCGAAACTATAACCGAGGGGGATATACTTGCCGCGCTTAAAAGCCCCGTCCCCCCGGTTTCGATAGACGGGGTGAAACGGCGCTGCCGGGCAGGCTCCGGACGCTGCCAGGGAGGCTTCTGCGGCCCGCGCGTGCACGAAATACTGAGCCGCGAAAGAGGCGTCAGGATGGAAGAAATATGTCAGTACAGGGAGGGAAGCTTTCTTCTTACGGGAAAGACCAAGGAGGGCGGCGCGATATGACGGAAAGATACGATGTCGCCGTTATCGGAGGGGGACCGGCCGGGATGGCCGCAGCCTGCTCTGCATATGAAAACGGCGCTGAAAAAATTATAGTGATAGAGCGCGACAGGGAACCGGGAGGGATACTGAACCAGTGCATTCACAGCGGCTTCGGACTTCACTACTTCAAGGAAGAGCTTACCGGGCCGGAATACGCCGGCCGCTTTGAAGAAATGCTCGGAAAAACCGGCGCCCGCCTCATGCTTGACACGATGGTCCTGAAGGTGACTCAAAACAGGGAAATCCATATGATGAATCCCAGGGAAGGCTATTCGGTGATCTCCGCGGGAGCCGTGGTCCTTGCCATGGGCTGCAGGGAGAGGACGAGGGGCGCTATCGGGATCCCGGGCACCCGTCCGTCGGGGGTATTTACCGCCGGCGCGGCTCAGAGATATGTGAATATAGAGGGCTTTATGGTGGGCAGGAGGGCGGTGATACTCGGCTCGGGAGACATAGGGCTTATTATGGCGAGGCGCCTGACTCTTGAGGGAGCCGAGGTGCTTGCCTGCATAGAAATCATGCCCTACTCGAACGGGCTTGCCAGAAATATTGTTCAGTGCCTCGAGGACTACGGCATACCGCTGTATCTTTCGCATACGATTACGGAAATAATGGGCAAAAACCGGGTAGAAGCCGTAAAGGTCCAGAGGGTCGACGAAAGCCTGAAGCCCATACCCGGCACGGAGATGATTTTCAACTGCGACACCGTGCTGCTTTCGGTCGGACTTATTCCGGAAAACGAACTTACAAAGGAGGCCGGTATAAAAATAGACCCCCGCACGAAGGGGCCGTTTGTTTTTGAAAATATGGAAACCTCGGCTGCGGGAATTTTTGCGTGCGGGAATGTCGTGCATGTGCATGATCTGGTGGACTTTGTGACGGCCGAGAGCAAAAAAGCCGGAGAGGCTGCGGCAAAATACGCGATTAACGGCAATTCAGCGGCATTTAACAGCGATTCAAAGGCAATTATAAACGGGGAGAACATCGCTTATACGGTCCCTCAGAGCATAAGGACGGGAAACGCGGACAAATTTGCCGAGGTTTTCTTCAGGGTGAAAAGGGTTTTCGGGGACTCGGCAATAGAGATAAAAGACGGGGAAAAGCTGCTCAAATCATATAAAAGGCAGCATATGGCTCCGGGAGAAATGGAGCGCATCATAATCCCGGGGGATATTCTGCTGTCTGCGTCGGGAAGCCTTACCATATCCGCAAAGGAAGATGAGAAGCTGTGAAAAAACTGGAGCTTGAACGAAAAAAAACGGACGAAAACGGCGTAAGCGCCGTAAAGGAACTTGTCTGCATAATGTGCCCCAGGGGCTGCCGCCTGAAGGTTGACGAGAGCAAGGATTATGCCGTCACCGGGAACGCCTGCCCGAGGGGCGCCGAATACGGCAGGAAGGAGGTCACGAATCCCACTCGGGTGGTCACAAGCACGGTCAAAGTCGAGGGAGCGGTTCACGCCCGATGCCCGGTGAAAACGGACCGCGACATACCGAGGCCGCTTGTCCGAAAAGCGGTGGCGCTCCTGGACGGCGTCGTGCTCAAGGCGCCGGTGCGCAGGGGCGACAAGGTCGTTTCTGACATCCTCGGGACCGGAGCGAGCTTTATTGCGACGAGAAATATGGAGGCTTCGGAATAGGCGTCAAAGAGCCCTCTGCGCCGCATTTTTCAAAAAAATGCGACAAATGCCATAATTGATATGCAAAAGGCTCAGGAATATGCTATTATAATTGAATACAGGCCTGCGGAGCGCTCCGGGGTTTGGAATGTTTCCCTTTTATGATTTATCCGCCGTTCAATTTCTTTTCTGGGGGCTCTTATGAAGCGTCAAAACACCTCAAAAGGCTTTGCTATTCTGAGCGCGGCAAGTTTCATCTGCAAATTGCTCGCGTTTGTATACCTGCCTATTCAGACCATGCTCGTGCACGACACCGGCAACGGGGTCATAAGCGCCGGATACAAGCTGTATTGCTTTATACTGGGACTGACTTATGCGGGGCTTCCGGTTATCATATCCAAATTCGTTTCCGAAAGGGTTGAGATAGGGGATTATACGGGCAGCAGGCTTGTTTTCAGAAGCGCCTTCAGCCTGATGTTCCTTTTCGGAGTCCTGGCGGCTCTTTTCACCTACCTCGGCTCGGACTTTCTGGCCGACTGGAGCAGCATGGCGGAATCCAAGCTGATGTTCCAGTTTTTCGCGCCGACATTTCTCTTCACGTCCGTTTCCTGCGCCCTCCGAGGATATTTCCAGGGCAGGCAGAACATGACGCCAACGGCGCTTTCGCAGGTTATAGAGCAGCTCATTAATTCCGTCCTGACGGTCGTTCTCGAAATACTATTTTTTAACTATGCCGTCCGCGCCAATCTCAACACTATCACCTACGCGGCGGCCGGCTCGGCTGCGGCTACGGCGCTGGCCGCCGCCGGCTCCGCGGCTTTTCTCGCCTTTCTTTTTCTCGTCGTCCACCGCAGGCAGAGGCTTGAGGAATACAGGGGAGAGACATACGACGGAGAGAAGCTGAAAACCTTCGCGGTATACAAGCGCATACTGACATTTTCAATACCCGCGATAGTGAGCTGCATAGCCGTAAGCGCAATAGACATAGTCGACACCAGATCCTGCGTTCCGCTCCTTACCAAGAATTTCAGTTATCAGGAGGCCTACGCTCTTTTCGGGATATACTCAACAAAGTTCCAGCGCCTGCTCACGCTTCCGGCGCTATTTGTCACTCCGCTCGTAACGGCGATGCTGCCTTCGCTGGCCGCGGCCAGATCAAGAGGCGACCACAGGCATTTTTCCGACAAGGTGAGGGAGTGCTTCCGACTTAATTATCTCGTCGTCATGCCAATTGTGGCGGGCATGACCTTTCTTGCAAGGCCCGTGCTTACGGTCATATTCGCGTCGCAGAACGACGGCGCTCTCATGGTGGCGCTTTTTTCGTGGACCGCCATACTCAATACGGTGCAGTCGATACAGACCGGAGTCCTTATAGCCCTGGACAGGCCCCTCGTTCCCCCGGTCACCATGATTCTGGGCGTAATAGTGAAGGCGCTCTGCAACTACGCCCTTATCCCGATCCCGTCGATAAACATCTACGGCTCGGCCTTCGGCGGCGCGCTCGCTTTTGTCGTAGCAATAGCTCTGAACCAGTACTTTATAAATAAGGACATCAAGTACAGGCAGAAGTCGTTCGGATATATTCTGAAGCCGACCGCGGCCTCCGCCGTCATGGGGCTCTTGTGCCTCGCGCTTTATTCGCTCCTCGTTTTCCTGCTGAAGGGCGTCTCAAAAAGCTTCGTGCTGGTAAGCGACATAGCGATGATGTTCACGATACCCTTCGGCGGCGCGGTGTACTTCGTGATATTGGCCCTGACGGGCAGCATAAAGTCGGAGGATATAATCAAGCTGCCAATGGGCGAGAGAATGAACAGACTGATAATGAAGATTCCTTTTTTGAGGAAAATATTGTCATAAAGGCTGCGGGATCCGGGCGTTTTTTGTCCGGATCCGCTTTTTTTGACAAAAAAATAATTACCGGCCGGACAGAATTTTTTGTACTCAAAGTCGGAAGTTGAATGACACATTTGTAGAAAAACAACAAAAATTTAATTCAAAATGCCCTTTTGATTGACGATATGCGGCAAATATGCTATGCTCTAGGAGTATTTAGCTGATTATCGATTGGAAACGGAAGCGGATGCGGATCCAAGCATTAAGGCCCTCGCAAAACATGTTTTCCCTGCGTTCCCTATAGAGCTCCCAAATTTTTAGTAATCGGAGGATACAATATGGAGAAGGGTAAAAGCATCTACACCGGAGCGGCTTTTCGTTACGGAATAACGAACGGCTTTTCTACGCTGCTTACCACTGTCGCGTCCACATACTGGTCTCTGTTTCTGACGTCTGCCGTCGGAATTGAAACCGCAATCATGGCGACAATACTTACCGTCAGCAGCACGGTTGACCTTATTTCGATACCGATATGCGGTGTCGTGCTCCAAAAGGTCAGGTTCAAAAAGGGCGGCAAGTTCAGGCCCTGGCTTGTCATCGGCGGAGTCGGAGCCGCGCTCCTGCGCTGGCTGAGCTTCACTAATCTGGGTCTTACCGGCGCGGGGCAGGCAATCTGGTTTGCCGGAACCTACATATTGTCGTATCTCTTCTTCAATCTCGCATATTCAGCCTTTACGGGCATACTTCCCGTAATGGCGAAAACCCCCAACGAGAGGGTCGCCTACGCCTCATCCAGAGTTACCTGGAACTCCGTAGGAAAGTTCCTGTTCAGCCTCACAAGCGTCGGTCTTATAAAGTTCTTCGGCAAGACGAGCGAAGCCACCGGATACTCGATGCTGGCGCTCATCATATCCATACTCGTCGTCATAGGCTTCGTCCAGCTCTTTATGGGGACGAAGAAGTACGATGTAATAGAGACTGTCGAGTCCGCCGGCGGAAAGACCAAGGACCAGTATGACGCCTCTATATGGGAAATGATAAAATATACGATAACAAAGCCTTTTGTACTTTACCTCATCGGTTCCGCCTGCAAGGGAACTACATATTTCATAATTACGGGCCTTGCAGCCTACTATTACAGATACGTTGTGGCGGACATGAATATGCTCACCGTGTATCTTACCGCCAGCACCTTCCTGATGATAGGCGGCTCCTTCCTTACCCCATATGTCAGCAAGCTCTTCAAGGGCTCGCGCAACACCTTCGTGGTCGGAGTCCTGTTTTACGGCCTGTTCCTGGGTTCTGCCTACTTCTTCGGTAAAAGCGCGGTGACCTTTACGGTTATAATGTGCCTTGCTTTTGTGTTCTACTCCTTCGCGCATTCAGCAGAAGTGGCCGTTTACTCCTATGTTGTCGACTACACGAAATGGAAGACCGGAAAGGATCTCAAGCCCTTCATGATGACACTGTTTTCGCTGACGCCTAAGATAGGGACCACGATAGGCGCCGCGGTACTGGGCTATGGGCTTGTCGCCGTCGGATTCAACAAGGCCAAGGTCACGCCGCAGGCCGTCGCGGGCATTAAAGCCCTGTTCAGCGCCCTGCCGGCGATAATTGCGATAATCGGAGCGGCCGCCATGCTCCTCTGCCCGCTTGCGGAAAAGAAGGTTCAGGAAATGCACGCGGACATAGCGAAGAAGGACGCCGAAAAGGAATCCGCTCAAAAAGCAGAGGCTGAATAAGGAGACTTAAAGAACATTAAAAACGGACCGAAACGACTAGTTTCGGTCCGTTTGTTCAGCTATGATTGTTATGGCGGCCGCGTCAGGCGTAAAGGTCGTAAAGCGTGCCTCCGGCAATTCCCGAGGAGGAGCCTCCGTATTCGCTCGGGGCCACGACCTTGCCGTTCTGCCTTACCCAGGCGGCGACTTCGTCTCCGCCCATAGATGCGCCGCTTATCAGGAAATAACGCAGCTCACGGTTTTTCACCATTTCCTGAAGCGAGGAGAGCGTCAGTATCTTTGTGCCGCCACCAAAGCCGCCGACAGACATGACTGCTTTGTCGGTCGCGAGGATGATCGAGGCCGCGGTATTTGAATTCGGCACTGCGACGAGCCATTTTTCGCCCTTATAGTTGCTGAGCAGGTAGTTTATCATGCCGCTGCTTGTGCCGTTTAAGTTTCCGCCTCCGGTCGGCGCTCCCGAGCCGGGCGACGCTCCGCCGGTCGGCGCTCCCGAGCCGGCCGACGCTCCGCCTTCCTGCGCGCCGCCTTGTCCGGAGGGAAATGCGCCGCCTTTAGGCAGCTCGCGTTCGGTTCCTCCGCGCGTGCCCGTCTGAGGCGCAGAAGTTCTGTTCATTGCTCCTCCGAAACCTGAAGCGGAAGGACCGGCCGTAGGTATCATGGCGTTGACTCTTCCGAAAAGGCTGTAGCCGCTCCAAACGGCAGGAGTGAGCAGTATTCCCGCGACCGCCAGCGACATCAGCGCCTCTGGAATTTTGCGCGGCAGAGTTTTGCGCAGGAGCCTTGCCGCGCAAAGAGCGGCAATAGAAAGTCCAGAAAGAACAAGCAGGGCGGGAATAAGTATTTGAGCGTAGCGGGGCCAGTATGCAAGCATTATCGCCTGAGTCGCAATCGTAATCGCAAAGGCGAGCGGAAGCAGGAGCCAGGCCTTTCCCTCGGCCCTGTAAAAAGTCCAGAGCTGTTTTAGGCCTATTCCGACAAGAGCGGCCAGAAACGGCGCCATGGTGGCTATATAATATTCGTGGTAAAACTGGGCCACGCTGAACCATATTACCATGGTAAGCACGCTGCCGCCCCAGATTATGGCGTTTCTGACATAAATCATGCGCTTTTCATGCTCGGGTTCGCGCTTCTTGCTCGCCATGAGCAGGAGAATTATTATGGCAAACAGGCCGAAGCTCAGAAGCCAGCTGTCCTGACCTCCCAAATCCGAATTAAACATGCGGAGAAGACTCTGCGAACCGTGGCTGAACATGCTGTTTCCGCCCGCGCGTGGGGCTGCGCCGGCATTGCCGTCGTCGGGCATATTCTGGGGCGCTGCCGCTGCGTCGCCGTCCCTTGAGGAGGTCCTGTCGCCCGGAGCGTCGGCAGTAGCATCGCCGCGCTGCGTCCCTTGTGCGGAATTCTGTCCCATGCCGGCTCCAAGGTATCCCTCAAAGCCCGCGCCGGCGCCTTCGTCCGAGGTTCTAGCGCCGCCGCGCAGCATTCCCGTCAGGCGCTGCAGGCCGTTATAGTTCAAAGCGAGCTCCAGCTCGGAGTTGGAGCTGCTGTTGTCGACGTAGGGGCGTCGGTCGGCGGGCGTCAGATCGACTATCAGAGACCAGGAAAGAGAAACGGCAATGAGTATCAGAGCGGCGGCGGACATATGCAGAATGCGTTTCCGCCAGGTCGTCGGGGCTGTGAAAAAATAGCCCGCAAATAGCGCGGGGAGTATCAAAAAAGCCTGAAGCGTCTTGGCGTTGTAGGCAATGCCCAAAAACACGGCCGAAAGCGAGAGCCACTTAAAGCTGCCCTTGTCCGCGGCCAGCATCATAGCCCACGCGGAAAGCACCATGAAGAAAATCAGTATCGAATCCGTATTGTTAGTGCGGGAAACCGCGATGAATATCGGAGAAAGCGCGAGCGCGAGAGCGGAGATTAAAGCGGCGCCCTCTCCGAAGTGCCTTTTTACCGTGCGGTGCAGCAGCCATACGGAGGCTACCGCCGCCAGACCCTGCGGAACTATTATAGTCCAGCCGTGAAATCCGAAAACCTTGGCGAAGATGGCCTGTATCCACAAGGAGACGGGAGGCTTGTCTACGGTTACGAAACCTTCCGAGTCCAGAGAGACAAAGAAGAAATTTTTGAAGCTCGTGAGCATGCTTTTTACGCATGCCGCGTAGAACTCGTTTCCGTATCCGGATTTCCAGATGCCCCAGATGCTGAGAAATCCGGCGAGAAGCAGGATGGCGCCAAGCGCAATCCTCTCGCGGTGTTTTTTGAGTGTTTCCATACTTGTCTAACCTTTCAGGCGTCCATAGATGTTTTGCCGGAGCGTCGGCTATATGTCAGTTGCCAGTGTAAAATCGCTTGCTTGAAAATTTATTGAAACAAAAACGGCTCCGCCCGGCCCCAAAGCGCCCCGCGAATCGGAGCGCACGGGTATTCTCCGTGCACATATTGCGCACGCACCACTGTCAGCCGATTACCGTATGTAAAAAACGCTATTGACAGAACATTGTTCTCTAATTATAATTAGAGAACAATGTTCTGTAAGGGGGAGGTCCACATGAGAACTGTTAAGGTTGCGCTGATACAGCTCAAAAACTATTACGAAAATCAGGATTCGGGATACAGCGCCGCGGCTGCAATGATTGCAGAGGCGTCAGCGGAGGGGGCGGAGCTTGCGGTGCTGCCTGAGCTTTCCGGCTGCGGGTATATTCCCAACCAGTCAATTTGGCGTTTTGCCGAGCTTGCGGACGGAAAGACCGCACGGTGGGCCTGCAAACTGTCGGCGCAATTCGGTATTTATATAGGAGCCGGATTCGTTGAAACAGACGGGAAGGATTTTTATAATTCGTATTTAATTAGCGGACCGGACGGAAGGATATGTGGTGTTATCCGAAAGGAAGATGCGGAATCGTACTGTTTCAAGCGTTCAAGAGGAGATGTATACGTCGATACTGACATTGGCAGGATCGGAGTTGGCATATGTGCCGATAACCATTTCGCAGACAGGCTGAACAGAATGAAAGAGGCTGAAATAGACTTTATGCTTATGCCGCACGCAAGCCCCGCTCCCTTCAAAACCACCGCTCAAATATCCCAAAAGGATATTGCGCTTTTTGAACAGCAGCCTTATACTGTTGCTGCCACATACTCCCAATACCTTAGGGTTCCGACAATTTATGCAAATGCTGTCGGTTCATTCCCTGAGTTTATGGGAGGATTCGGCGTGAAAAGCTTCAATGAAAGCTTTAAGCTGATGGGAGGCTCTCTGATTACGAATGCGGACGGGGAGATTATCATAAAAATGGGAAGAGACGAGGGGTGTGCAATTTGCGAAATTACATTGGGCGCGGCATGCAAGGCGCCGCTCAGGCCTTCCGTTTACCACGGGAAGTGGCTGCATCCCGGCAGCGCATTATATCGATACCTGATTTTGCCTGTGTTAATAAAAAAGGGAATACGCAGCTACAATAAGGGGCTCACGGCGTTTGTCGACGAGCTGCGGAAGGGATGAGAGTAAAATGGCACGAAAGCAGCCTGAACTGAGGAAACAGGAGCTTCTTGAGATAGCGCTTCGGCAGTTTTTGCAGCAAGGTTATGAAAAAACCTCCATTCGCTCTATCGTAGGAGAGGCGAAGGGGGAAATCGGAATGTTTTATCATCATTTCGCATCCAAAGAGGAAATTTTTAACGCGGTGCTGGAGCAATACAATATTGCATACATAGAAAAAATCAAACGCATCATAAGCGAGGGGAAAGGATCGCCTTTCTGGGATCTGGTGGAGATCATTCTCTCAAATCTGGAACTCTCTCTGAAAGAATACGCACAAATAAATCATGGAGCGGCAAACACGCAGGTGCTGATGATGATTCATCAAAACACGCTCATGTCCTTAAGGCCGATTATCCGCGGGCTGATTCGTGACTATGTTCAGAGCGGAGAAATTTCGCCGCCGGAAACAGATGCGGGTTTATTGGCCGATTTTCTTCTCTTCGGAACAAGCGCTGTGATTCACAACAATGAAGGGAAAAGCAAGGCGGTGAAAAAAGAAGCCGTTAAAGCGCTGCTCTCCAGGCTGCTGAAATGAGGCCCGGGCGCCGACTGGACATCCGGTTCGCAATGGCGGAAGGGTATCACAGGATAACCGGAAACCTGTCAGTCCTTTGTAAAGATAACGCTTTCACGTCATTATCGGTTTTTCCGGCGCTTTTGAAGGCGCGCTGCCGGCAGACTCGCCGGGGCGTATCGCGTGGAAGGCCCGGAGGGCGGAGCCGCTGAAGATGCGCAAGATGCGGTTTGAGAAACATGCCGATGTTTGTCGTCAATATAAAACGCCGGAGTTCATGTTCCCAGAACCCCGGCTTTATTTCGAACACTTTTTAGCTTAAGGCGCTTTTGTGGCCCTGCTTTTTGGACTCTACATATTCGTCGAAGGTGCAAAGCCTGTCGGTAAAGCGGCCGTTTTCAAGCTCGATTATACGGTTTGCCACGGTCTGTACGAACTGATGGTCATGGGATGAAAATAGCACCACGCCCTTGAAATCGGAAAGGGCGTTGTTGACCGCCGTAATGGACTCGAGGTCGAGATGGTTTGTGGGCTGGTCTACAAGCAGCACATTCGCACCGAACATCATCATTCTTGCAAACATGCAGCGGACCCTTTCTCCGCCGGACAGCACGCGGACGGGCTTGAAAACGTCTTCGCCGGAAAAAAGCATCCTGCCGAGGAAGCCTCTAAGGTATGTTTCGGAAGTGTCTTTGGAGTACTGTTCCAGCCAGCTTAGAATATTTAGCTCGCAATCGTCAAAAAAGGAGCCGCTGTCCTTGGGATAATAGGACTGCGAAGTGCTGACGCCCCATTTGAAGGAGCCGGAGTCCGGCTTAAGCTCGTCCGTAAGTATTCTGAAAAGCGCCGTTACAGCGGCTTCGTTATCTGACACAAAGGCTATCTTATCGCCCCTGTTGACCCTGAAGGAAAGGTCCTTGAGCAGCGGCTCGCCGTCTATCGTCTTGCAGAGGTTCTCGACGGTCAAAATCTCCTTGCCCGGCTCCCTGTCCATCTGAAAACTTATGTATGGGTATTTTCGTGAGGACTGAGGCAGGTCCTCAAAATTCAGCTTCTCGAGAAGCTTCCGGCGGGAGGTGGCCTGCCTTGCCTTTGATTTGTTCGCCGAGAAGCGGGCGATGAAGCTTTCCAGCTCCCTTGCCTTTTCCTCGCTCTTTTTGTTCTGCTCCCTCTTCATTTTTTGTATGAGCTGGCTGGATTCAAACCAAAAATCGTAATTGCCCACATATATCTGTATTCTGGAATAATCTATATCGACTATATGGGTGCAGACGGTGTTAAGAAAATGCCGGTCGTGCGAAACTACGATGACGGTTCCCGGAAATTCCAGAAGAAAATCCTCAAGCCATTCGATTGAAACGATGTCGAGATCGTTCGTCGGCTCGTCAAGGAGTATGATATCCGGAGAGCCGAATAGAGCCTGGGCGAGCAGGACCTTCACCTTGACTTTTCCGTCTAAAGAGCTCATTCGGGCCGCAAGGACGTCGGCCTCTATTCCGAGTCCCTTAAGAAGCCTCGCGGCCTCCGATTCCGCTTCCCAGCCGTTGAGCTCCGCGAACTCCCCCTCGAGCTCGGAGGCGAGCACGCCGTCCTCGTCGGAAAAATCCTCCTTGGAATAAAGCGCCTCCTTTTGCACCATGACCTCGTAAAGGCGCGGATTGCCTTTAATTATCGTGTCGAGCACCGTATACTCGTCAAAGGCGTAGTGGTCCTGCCTGAGTACGGACATGCGGGTTTTCTCCGCTATTGAGATTTCTCCGGAGGATGGCTCGAGCTCCCCTGACAAAAGCTTTAAGAAGGTGGATTTTCCGGAGCCGTTGGCTCCGATTATGCCGTAGCAGTTGCCCGCCGTAAAGCTGAGATTGCAGTTTGAAAAAAGGTTTGTGCCGCTGAAGCTTAAGCTCAAGTTGGATACAGTTATCATGATTACCTCTGAATAAGTATTTTGAACCGTTATTTTATCATGCAAATGTAAAAACGGCAAACAATACTTTGTAATTTTTTGCGGCAGACGCAAGCGAGAAGGCGAACGATTGTTAAAGTAATCAGCAGAGAGAAAAAACAGTACAGGCAAAGCGCGCCCGGTCCGGCACAGCCTTTTATTACACGGGACGTGAAATATTTTTTCAGGAAGCCTTTCCAAAGAGCTGATATTATGATAAAATAATATAATTAATTGGCTAAACAGTTTTTCGGATAAACTTTTTGCATTGAGGAGTTGGAGCCATGTCTGGAAAGACGGCGCACAGCGTTCGAAACACGATTGACGGTCTGAACGAAAAGGTTGACATAATTTATAAGCACCAGTGCCTTTTGGCCGACTATTCGGCCACGCCGCGCGATTACGGCACGGGCTATCTTATGACCGAGGTGGAAGCTCATACTCTGGGGTTTATATCGGACCAGTACGGGATCACCGCGACCCAGCTCGCGCGGGCAACAAACCGCACCAAAGGCGCCGTGTCCCAGCTGATTTCAAAGCTTGAGGAAAAGGGCCTGGTCGAGAGGGTTAACGAGCCGGAAAACAAGAGGATGTACCGCATTTATCTGACCGAAGAGGGCCGCAGAGCCTGCGATATACACCGGGCCTACGACAGGGCGAATATGCTTGAGATGATAAACAAAATGCTGCTAGAATGCACGATGGAGGACATAGAGAGTTTCTTCAAGGTGCTTAAGTGCAGAAACCGGATATTTGAAAAGAATTACGAGGAAAAGCTCAAAAACAAATAAACAATACAAATGCAGGCGGGGCCGTTGCCCCGCCTGCATTTGTATTGTTTAGCAGTTAAACTAATTTCGGCGAGCAATTTTTGTGCAAGCATATGATTATGCGCTGCAAAGCCTTGAAATTCATTGACTTTATACAAGACTGGTGATATATATATCTCAAGAAAGTTTGGCTGCTAAACTTTATTCGCGCCTCGTTAATTTTACCTGAGCCATAGCGCTGGGTTCAGGTGAAAAATAAAAATGTAGAGGAGAGTAGACTGTGGACAGCAACCAGTCCAAAACACAGGGCCAATTTGCCGAAACTTACGGCGGCATAATCGGGGGCGTTTTGCCTCTTATTGTAATGATATTGGCGATGATAGTCCTTGCCGCATTCGGAATGCGCTCCACAAAGAATTTCTGGAGCGCGGGATTACTGGCGGTTCTCGTCGGTTTCCTGGTCAATAAGAACAAAGGGCGGTTCCAGAGCGCGGTAATTAACGGCATCAGGAACAACATTTTCGCGTTTATGATAGCCTGCTTCATTTTTGCGGGGGTGCTTTCCAAAATACTGGCGGCTTCTCACTTGGTAAACGGGCTGCTGTGGCTGCTTTCAAAGCTGCATATGAGCCCCGGGCTCATGCCGCTGCTCTGCTTCTTCATCGCGGTCATACTTTCCACCGCTACGGGAAGCGCGGCAAGCTCCATGAACGCGACCGCTCCCATAATGATACCCCTTTCGGTGGCGATGGGCTGTAATGTCAGCGTGGTATGCGGCGCGATACTTTCCGGCGCATGCTTCGGCGACAATCTGGCCCCGATTTCCGATACGACTATCGCTTCTTCGCTGACGCAGGAGGCAAACGTCATCTATGTCGTAAAATCCCGCCTGAAATACTCTCTTATCGCAGGCGCGTTATCAGTCGTAGGCTTTACTATCGTGGGCATGAGCACTACAAACGCCGCCGCGGCAAAAGCTCTGGCTGTCGACGCGACCTACGCATCGAGCCTGGTATTTCTTGTCATCCCCGTGCTCATTATCGTTCTTATGCTCAACAAGGCGAACCTTCTCACCGCGTTTATCATAAGCGAGGTTGTCGGCATAATAATGCTCCTGGCCTTCGGATACACTGATTTCAAGACCTTGTTTGCGGCGAACGGTCTCATCGCCTCCGGAATTGAAGGAATGCTGAGCTCCATAATATTCATTCTGTTTATTTTCGTAGCCGTCAATCTGATAACCGAAGCCGGGGTGCTAGAAGCCCTGCTGAACGGCTTGAAGAAGTACGCGAAATCCGAAAAGTCCGCGGAGATCGCCTCCGGCGCCATGGTAAGCATTATCAGCATAGCCATAAGCAGCGGTACGACCGCGATCACCTGCTGCGGGCCGATAATAAGGAGCCTGCTCCGTCCCTTCCATATCGACCGAAACCGCGCCGCCAATTTCCTTGACGGACTCGGCTGCGGAGTGGGATACCTCGTACCCACAAATCCGGGCTGTCTGAACCTTGCGGCCATCGCCATCGCCTCCGGCGTCGTCGGCCAGGGATACAACCCGATAGAATTTGTTGTCTACAACTTCCACAGCATGGCTCTGGCTCTCGTATTCTGGTTCGCCATCCTGTCGGGCTGGGGACGCAAAAAGGAAACACCGGAAATGCTGGCGGCCCAGGGAATTGTCGAAGCGGCGGCCCAGTAAAGCGGGCGCAGGCATAAAAGCAAAGAAAAATAAAAATCTGGTCGTGCAGGTCGAAGAATTTCGGCCTGCACACGCTTGAAGAAGAGTGAAAAATGAAAATCAGGATAGAGACTTCAAAAGCGCCCGCCGCCATCGGCCCGTACTCGCAGGGTACCGCCGGAAACAAGCTTGTTTTCGTTTCGGGGCAGCTTCCGACAGACCCCCTTACGGGCGCCATGCCGGAGGGGATAGAGAAGCAGACGGAGCAGTCGCTGAAAAATCTTAAAAATATTCTTGAAAGTGCGGGCTCGGGGCTTGATAATGTATACAAGACAACTGTATTCCTCAGCGACATGAACAATTTCGCGGCCATGAACGCTGTATATGAAGCGTTTTTCAAGGGAAGCGTTTTCCCCGCACGCTCAACCGTGGAGGTTTCGAGGCTGCCTAAGGACGCGCTCGTCGAGATAGAGGCCATAGCATGGAGCGAATAGAAAATATAAAAACAATGAAAAGCCGGAGAAATAAATGAAACAATACGATTTTGAAACCGTAATCAGGAGATTTGGCACGGGCAGCGGCAAGTGGGACGAAATGGCGAAATACGGAGTAACGGGAGAAGATATAATACCGTTTTCGGTTGCCGATATGGAGTTTAAGAACCCTCCGGAGGTAGTCGATGGGCTGAAGCGTTTTATCGACAATTCGGTCCTGGGATACGCCATGCCGACGGAAGCCTACAAAAGCTCGGTGGCGAACTGGATGCGTCGCCGCCACGAATGGAAAATCGAGACGGAATGGATAAAGGATTCGCCCGGAGTGATAAACGCGTTTTTTACCGCGGTCAAAGCCTTCACAAAGGAAGGCGAGGGCGTTATGCTGATGACGCCGGTCTATTATCCCATGTACTTTGCGATTTACAGAAACAACAGGGTGCTTGTGGACAACAGACTGATAATAAGAGAAGGCCGTTACGAAATAGATTTCGACGATTTTGAGAAAAAGGCAAAGCATCCGAATACGAAGCTGCTAATACTTTGCAGCCCCCACAACCCGACCGGAAGGGTATGGACCAGGGAGGAGCTTGAGAGGATAGGTCGGATTTGTGTGGAAAACGATGTCCTGGTGGTGTCGGATGAGATTCACAACGATCTTATAATGCCCGGTTACAGGCATACCGTCTTCGCCTCCATATGCGAGGAATTCCTCCAAAACTCCATTACCTGCACTGCGCCGAGCAAAACCTTCAATCTTGCCGGGCTGCAGACGTCGAACATTATTATTCCGAACAAGGAGATAAGAGAAGCATACTGGAAGGAGGTATGCACGACAGAAGGGAATCCGAAGTGCAATATTCTGGGGCTTGAAGCCTGCAGGCTTGCGTACGATAACTGTGAGGAATGGCTGGAGCAGGTAATAAACATAGTTCATAAAAACCACGGAATCGTGAAGGAATTCCTGCGCAGGGAGCTCCCGCAGATAAGGCTCTTTGATATGGAGGGCACCTATCTCCTCTGGATGGACTTCAACGGTCTCGGGATTGAATACAGGGAGCTTGCAAGGATACTCAGGGAAGAAGCCAGGCTGTTCTTTGACGACGGGTATATTTTCGGAGATCAGGGTGCCGGGTATGAGCGCTGGAACCTCGCCTGCCCCACAAAATATATATACCCGGCGCTTGACAGACTGAAGGATACGCTGAATAAGCATATGAAATAAAAAGTAAAAGGAGGCAGGCTATGCTTAGCGACAAGGCCAAGGAATTGTTTTCCAAGCTGGGAATGGAATATCCCGCGATAGCAATCAAATACCACGCCGTGAGACCGAGAAACGTTTCCCCCTACGAAGGAGAAAAGCTCGCGTTCTGCCAGTATGTTAAGCACGCGCAGATTTCCGGAAGCACTTTTTACATTTCGAAATCTGACGACGCCTGCTACGGAAAGATGGCCCTGGGGATGATCCCCAAACCCCCCGTCACAGCCTGCGGACAGGCGGGCTTTGATTTCGAGATTTACCGTTCCCCCATAGCGAACCAGCAGCTCTATCAGAAGCTGCCGGTGCTTGTGCCCGGAACCGTCAACTATGTCCAGTTTGCGACCGTAGAAAGCTGCGATTTCGATCCGGACCTGATAATTTGCGTGGCCGACCTTCCGCAGGCGGATATAATCATGCGGGCGACGAGCTATATTACCGGAGATTTGTGGGAATCCAAGTCGTCCCCCGTGATAAGCTGCGCCTGGATGTACGCCTATCCCGTAATTTCGGGCAAGGTAAACCATATCACTACGGGCTTCTATCACGGCCTTAAAAGACGAAAGGCATATCCGGCGGGCCTGCGCATGATAGCTATACCCTATCAGAAAATTGACGAGGTCGTGACGGCCCTGGGGCAGATGCCCTGGACGCCCATCGCTTTCCGCGATGACGAGGAGAGCAGGGCGGAGCTTGCCCGCCGTATGGAAAACTGGCGGACAATGGCCGAGGAGCTCGACTGCGAAATAGATCTGCGCTGAGAGTTCAGGCTCTCTCAACCGATTTGATTCTTGCAGGTTTCAGCGCATAATTGAAGCGCGCCTATCCCCTCTACCGGCTGGCACGCGGCGTTTGCCGCGTGCCAGCTCGGCTTGTCAAAGAACCTGTTTACAGCAAAAAAGCTTCGCAGAATTTCCGCCGCGAATGGCGGAAAAAAGTCAAGTCTGTCATTTCCGGCGGCGTGTACGTCGGAAATGACACCTCTCATGACGGGCGCGGCAGAGCGGCCGTCATGCACCCCCCCTTGTCAAAAAAGCCCAAAGGGCTTTTTTGACAGTCTGGGCTGGCACGCGGCGTTTGCCGCGTGCCAGCTCTTTTTGCGCCGAGGACGGGAGGCCGCGCAAGACGGCTTAAAACAACCGATATGCGCCTGCAATCGCTTTTCGCGAACCGGCAGCCTGCATTCGTCGCAAAGACATAGCGAAATATCCCCCGGCGGGGGATATTTCAAAAAATATATTATCATTTTTCCGAAAAATCACACAATAATGTACAAAAAGAGCAAGAAACAAGCCGCTTTAGCTGATTTATCAATTGAATATAAAATATATTTCAGCGTATTAAGCCAAAGATACAGGGGGGGATATCGCGCCGGCATCCCCCCGGGGAGCTTCACGCGGAATTGACAATAAAGTATACTTGGTGCAAATAAAGCTGTTGACGAGGGGGACGGCTATGGATTCTCAAACCGAAAGGATGCCCTGGGACTGCCGGGAAAGCTTCGGAAAGCGTTTGTACAGGAAAGATCCCGGCCAAGCGCACCTTTGCCAATGGCCGCTTAAAATGAAGCTGATTTCGCCCATAGCGCCCTATTTTCACAGAGCACATCTTTTGCTGGCGGCCGACTGCTCTGCGTTCTCTTACAGCAGTTTTCACGACGCGATTTTAAGAAACAGGGTACTCGTGATCGGCTGCCCGGAGCTTGATGGGGATGAGTTCGGCGAAAAGCTTCTTAAAATACTGAGCTGCAACGACATTCAAAGCGTGGCGGTGGTAAGAATGGACGCGCCCTGCTGCAAAAAACTTACCGACGCGGCCATCGAAGCCTTGAGAAAAAATAAAAAGGATATTCCCCTCCAATTTATAACTGTGTTTTCCGAGGGGGAGATAGTGATTTGAAAGCTATGAGGAGTAAAGAGATGCTGCCTATCCGCGAGATATGGAAACAGGAAAACAGGGACAGAAACGCCAATGTTGCTTGGTGGGACTCGATGGCGGAGGATTTTTCGAAATTTGAGCTGCCTTCGGCAAGAAACAGCCTGACTATGCGAATAATCGAAAGGGAGGAAATGCTGTCCGAAAACAGCCGCGTTCTCGATGTTGGCTGCGGCTCCGGGAGATTTTCCATAGCTCTGGCCAGGGCCGGAGCGAAGGTGAGCGGAGTCGACATTTCGCCGAAAATGATAAATTTTGCCCGTGCGGCGGCTGAAGGCGTTTCCGGAACGGAATTTTATCTCGACGACTGGCACAGGCTCGACCTCGGAGTCAGAGGCTGGGAAAAAACCTTTGACCTTGTCCTTGCGAACATGACGCCCGCCGTAACAAGCGCCGACACCTTCCTTAAGCTTTCGGAGGCCTCGAGGAAATGGTGTCTACTTGTAAAGCCAAGCCGGAGAACAAATTCGGTGCTCGACGCCTTAAATGAAATTGCGGGAGCGCCTAAGGATACGAAAGCGCTCGACGAGACGGTTTCCTATGCCTTCGCTCTTCTTTGGCAGGAGGGGTACTGTCCGATGCTTGAGTATGAGCCGGAGGTCTGGCATAGCAGAAAGCCGCTGGAAGAGGCAGTTTATCAGTACACGAAAAGGATAGAGGCCCATCACGAGATCAATGACTCCCAGAGGAAGGCTATCGAGGAATACCTGAGGACAAATTCCAGGGACGGTTTCGTGGAGGAGACTACAAGGACGACTATCGTAGCCATGTACTGGCGGGCGTGAGAATACAACTAGGACTTGTCCGGGAATCGACCGGAAAGCGCCGATAATAATATGCACATCAGGAGGTTATAAAATGAACAAGGAATTATGGGAAAAGGCCGTGGCCTTCCACGGGCATGAATGCCCGGGGCTCGCCATAGGCGTGAGAGCCAGCGAGGTGGCTATGGAGCTTCTTAAGACGGGCACCTCGGATGATGAATCGATAGTATGCGTTACGGAAAACGACGCCTGCGGAGTAGACGGCGTTCAGGCGATACTCAGCTGCACCATAGGGAAGGGAAATCTTATCTACCGGGACACCGGAAAGCAGGCTTTCAGCTTTTTCGAGCGAAAGAGCGGCAAAAAGCTTCGCCTTGTGCTGAAGACGCTTGCGAGCGACCTTGATCGCCCGGGCAGGATGAACTTCATTCTCAGCGCGCCGTACGAGGAAGTATTTGAGGTAGGGGAGCCGAAATTCGACCTGCCGGAAACCGCGAGGATATTCAAGAGCGTGAAATGCGATATTTGCGGGGAAAGCGCGCCGGACCATAAGATGCGCCTTCAGGACGGCAAGACCGTATGCCTTGACTGCTTTTCACCCTATACGAGAGGATGGTAAAATATATGAAGAAAATAGCTGTCCTGCTTCTGGGGCTTGTACTGATTTTTTCCGGCTGTTCCTCCGGGGGAGGCGGCCAGACGACCGCAAAACCTTCCGAAACGGCGCCGTCGGCCGCCAAGACAAGAGTTGTGACCGACGTTTACGGCCGGCAGGTAACGATACCCGCAAAGGTCGAAAGGATAGCGGCGGTCGGCGGAGCGGCGCGTTTCGTCACTTATGCGGGAGCGGCCGACAAGCTCGTCGGCGTAAACGAAGCGGACAAAAAATATGACGTGCAGAAGCCTTATTCATATGTGAACAAGGATCGCTTTGCCAAGCTGGCCTCCGTAGGAGCCGGCGGCAGCAGCGACACCCCCTATATAGAGGAGCTTGTCAAGCTCGCGCCGGACGTTATTTTCTGCCTGCAGGACAAGACATTTACCGAAAACGTTCAGAATAAAACCGGAATACCGGTAATAGGCATTTATCCGGACGGAATACTGTCAGACAGCGTATATGGCGCAATCACGCTTATCGGAGACGTAATGGGGACGCAGAAGCATTGCGAGACGGTGGTAAAGTATATGAAGGAATGCTATGCCGATCTTCAAAACAGGACGAAGAATATTCCCGCCTCCTCGAAACCCACGGTCTACACCGGCGCCGTAAGCTTCAGGGGCGCGCACGGCTTTGAAGGCACATACGCCAAGTATCCGCCCTTCGACCTCATAGGGGCGAAGAACGTGGCCGATGAAACCGGTCAGAACGGCGGAATCATCATCGACAAGGAAAAAGTGGTCAAATGGGATCCGGATATAATATTCTTAAACCCCGGTAATATGAACCTCGTCAATGACGATTACAAGCTGAACAAGAGCTATTACGACAACCTGAAAGCCGTTAAAAACGGCAAGGTTTACTCGCAGATAGCCTACAACAACAACTGGACTAATATAGAGATAGCCATCGCCGATACCTATTACGCCGGCTGCGTCATATTCCCGGAGGCCTTCAAGGATGTGGATCCTGTTAAAAAGGCCGACGAAATATTCAAGGTCATGCTGGGGCAGACTCTTTATAAGGAGCTTTCGGACGCCGGCTACGGTTTCGGGAAAATCACGATAGGGAAGTAAAGCTCGATGGTAACTGAAAAAAGCGGTGCTGCAGGCTACAAGTCATACGTCCGGTTCAAAGTGTCCGCCCTTGTCGTCCTTGCGGTTCTGGTTGTAATAGTGGCGCTTGTGGCTATCAGCGCGGGTTCCGCCGGCCTCACTATAAATGAGGTTGTCCGCACCCTCGTCGGACGGGGCACGACGAAAACCAACACGATAGTGTTCGGTATACGGCTGCCGAGGGTCGTAACCGCTATAATAGCGGGCGTCGGGCTTGCGTCCGTGGGCTGCGTCATGCAGAGCATACTGAGAAATCCCCTCGCTTCGGATTCAACGCTGGGCGTGTCACAGGGGGCGGCATTCGGAGCCTCCTTCGCCATCATAGTTCTGGGCGCGGGAATGCAGAACCAGACGCTCAACGGCGTGACCATCTCAAATCCGTATCTTATATCCGTATGCGCGTTTTTCTGCTCGATAATGTCCACATTCATAGTGCTGGGGCTCTCAAGAATAAAGCGGATAACGCCTGAGGCCATGGTCCTGGCGGGCGTCGCCTTAAGTTCGCTTTTTTCAGGCGGCACGACGCTGCTTCAGTACTTCGCAGTCGACGTAAAGCTGGCCGCCGTCGTGTTCTGGACATTCGGAGACCTCGGACGCACTTCCTGGCGTGAGGTCGCGATTATGGCCGTGTTCGTATCGCTTTCCTTTGTATACTTTCTCTTCAACCGCTGGAACTACAACGCGCTGCAGAGCGGCGAGCAGTCGGCGAAAGGACTCGGAGTTAATGCGGAGGCAATGAGAGTGGCGGGAATGATAATATGCGCCCTTACCTCGTCCGTAATCGTGTCCTTTGTGGGAATAATCAATTTTGTAGGCCTTATAGCGCCCCACGCGATGCGGAGGGTGGTGGGAGGCGATTACCGTTTCCTTCTGCCCGCTTCCGCGCTTACCGGCACCCTCATCCTTCTTCTCAGCGATACGGCTGCGCGTCTGGTCGTGGCGCCCGTGATACTGCCGATAGGAGCGATAACCTCCTTCCTCGGCGCGCCAATCTTCCTCTATCTTCTTTATAAAGGTGTGCCAAAAAAATGATCGAAGTAAAAGACATTTCGTTTTCATACTCCCCCGCCCGTAAGATACTCGGGCAGATAGGCTTCGACGCCGGAAGGGGGGAGTGCATCGCCGTGCTCGGAAATAACGGAGCCGGCAAAAGCACGCTCATAAAATGCTTAAACCGCATTCTCCAGCCCCAGGGCGGCTCGGTGTACATAGACGGCGGCGACGTGCAGAGGATGAGGAGGCTGGAGATAGCAAAGCGCATGGCCTATGTGGCTCAGAAAAACGAGGGCGACAGGCTTACGGTGTTTGACTCGGTCCTGCTCGGGAGAAAGCCTTATATTAAGTTTGACACCACTGACAGGGATCTCGAGATAGTTTCGGCGATCATCGAGAGAATGGGACTCAAGGAATTTGAGCTGCGTTACCTTGACGAGCTCTCCGGCGGCGAAATGCAGAAGGTTATGCTGGCGCGTGCGCTAGCCCAGCAGCCTCGCGTACTCATGCTTGACGAGCCGACGAGCAGCCTTGACCTTAAAAACCAGTACGATGTGCTGGCCACCGTGAGGGAAATAGCAAAAAACGAAGGCATCTGCGTCATCATAGTCATTCACGATCTCAACCTCGCGCTGCGCTACTGCGACAGGTTCCTTTTCATGAAGGACAGCAGCGTTTTCGCCTACGGCGGGCGAGAGGTGATGAACGAGGATAACATAAGAGAGGTCTACGGAGTGGACGTTGTGATTGCCGACGTAAACGGCGTCAGCACGGTCGTGCCGCTCCCGAAAAGCTGACGTTCTGCGTGAAACGCGGAGCTTTCCCGGAAGGTTAAAAGTATTATTGCGCATAGATTGCAGGCATTTTGGAAAATATTACGGGCTTGGTAATTCGCCGTTGACTTGCGGGCCTTTTTGTGCTATCTTTAAGAAGAAAATTGAACAGTGTTTCAAGTGTTCCGAGGGGCGTCGGGCCTTTCGGGAAGAATAGACAATCGGGTGCAAATCCCGAGCGGAACCGCCGCTGTATGCGCTTGAGGCCGCGCTCGTCGACGAAAGTCGGTCACTGGGAAACCGGGAAGGCAGAGTGTGCGCCGCGGGGGGCAGTATCCCTAAGAGCGCGAGCCAGAAGACCTGCTTGAAAATATGCCTCCCGCGAATTTCGGGAACGGCTGATGCTTTGCGGAAATACGGCCGCGGCAATCTTTTTGATTGCCGCGGCCTTTTTTGATTACATCTATATTGACTTGGACTCCTCATCGGGTTGCGTTCCGGGCGGTACTGCGATTCTGCCCGGAGCGCCGCTCAAAACCTTGTCGGTATATTTAATATATTTGAAAACGGCTTTGAAAAAAGCTCAGTTCAGACCAAATGTGCCAAAAATATAGCAAATGGCTAAAGCCCGGGGAAAGGATTTCATAGTCCTCCTTCCCCGGGCTTTTAGGATTATAATGGATAATGTCCGCCGGTACGGCTCCGCTCAGCCGTTTTGGCGGAGCGCCTGCGCCAGGATCATGTCCTTGACTTTCATAAGTCTTGTGGTCGTGCTTCTTTCGTTCTCGTCGAGCTTCATCGAGATATATCTGATAGTCTCCTGGTAGCGAGGTATCATCACATGTTCGAGCGCGTTTACGCGGCGCCTTGTCTTTTCGATCTCGGCCGCCATCAGCTGACAGGATTTTTCGATTTCGGCAAGCCTCAGCATCTGCGGGAAAACCTCGGACAGAGCCTTGACGGCATCGTCAAGGTCGCAGGACGTGAAAGCAAAGCCGTAAGAGTAGATGTCGTTCGTATCGGCGGTTTTGTAGCTCGCGCTGAACACGGGTATGAGCACGCTCATCACGTTTTTGCAGTCCACCTGCAAGCTCAGCTCCTGCTTCGGCATCATCAGCGCAACGTCCATGACCTCGTCCTGCATTTCGCTCCTCGCCACGGCGATGTGCTTGTTGGCTTCCCTGATCGCGTTTTCGACTTCTATCCTGAGGCTCCTGTTTTCGCGAACAAGCAGCAAGAACTGGCGCATAAGCTCGTCGCGCTTATCCTTGAGCAGCTTGTGGCCCCTTATTGCCGTGACAAGCTTCCTTTTGAGCTTGGTCAGCTCCATCCTGGTCGGGTTTACATTAACTATCGCCACAGCTTCACCCTGCTTTCAGAAAAGAATGTGGATCAGTCATAGTATTTCTCCAGCAGCTCGTCGCTGATCCTCTTGAGCTCCGAGCGCGGAAGGATCTTAAGCAGCTTCCAGCCGAGATCGAGGGTTTCCTCGATGCTCCTGTTTGTAGTGTAGCCCTGGGAAACATACTGCTTTTCAAATTCGTCGGCAAATTTCGCGTAAAGCTTATCCACCTCGGTGAGCGCGGACTCGCCAAGTATGACCATAAGCTCCTTGCAGTCCTTTCCTCTCGCGTATGCGGAGAAAAGCTGGTTCATTGTATTCGAATGGTCTTCCCTGGTCTTGCCCTTGCCTATGCCCTTGTCCTTGAGCCTTGAAAGAGAGGGCAGCACGTCGATAGGCGGGGTTATACCCTTTCTGTAAAGCTCGCGGCTCAGAATTATCTGACCCTCGGTGATGTAGCCGGTGAGATCGGGGATCGGGTGGGTCTTGTCGTCCTCGGGCATGGACAAAATGGGAATCATCGTGATGCTTCCGTTTACGCCCGCCTGCCTTCCGGCCCTCTCGTATATGGAGGCGAGGTCCGTGTACATGTATCCGGGGTATCCTCTTCTGCCCGGCACCTCTTTTCTTGCGGCCGAGACCTCGCGGAGGGCGTCCGCGTAGTTCGTTATATCAGTCAGGATGACGAGGACGTGCATTCCCATTTCAAAGGCAAGGTACTCGGCGGCCGTCAGCGCCATTCGGGGCGTCGCTATGCGCTCGATGGCGGGGTCGTTTGCAAGGTTTACGAAAAGAACCGTTCTGTCTATGGCGCCTGTTTCCCTGAAGCTCTCGATGAAGAAGTTCGATTCCTCAAACGTGATGCCCATCGCGGCGAATACGACCGCAAAAGGCTCGCTGGTGCCGCGCACCTTCGCCTGCCTTGCTATCTGCGCGGCGAGATTTGCGTGCGGCAGACCGCTAGCGGAGAAGATTGGCAGCTTCTGGCCGCGGACGAGGGTGTTAAGGCCGTCGATCGCGGATACGCCCGTCTGTATGAATTCCTGCGGATAGCTGCGGGCGACGGGGTTTATCGGCAGGCCGTTGACGTCCATGCGCTTTTCCGGAATTATCTCGGGGCCGTTGTCTATGGGCCTTCCGAGTCCGTCAAAAACGCGTCCGAGCATATCGGCGGATACGCCGAGCTCCATCTGGTGCCCGAGAAAACGTATCTTGCTGTTTGAAAGGTTTATGCCCGCAGAGCTTTCGAAGAGCTGTACCAGAGCGTTCGTGCCGTTTATCTCGAGCACCCTGCACCTGCGCTTCTCGCCGTTTGCAAGCTCGATTTCGCCAAGCTCGTTGTAAGCGACTCCGTGAACGTCACGCACAAGCATCAGAGGTCCTGCAACCTCCTGTATGGTCCTGTATTCTATCGGCATTACAAACTCTCCTTTACAATAGAGCTCTGCATCTGGGCCACGAGTTCTGACATTACCCTGTCGAATTCAGCCGAAACGTTCTCTTCCTTGATATATTTGAACCTTCCTATGCTTTCACGAACGGGAAGCGAAGAAATTTTTTCGATATCTCCGCCCAACCTGAGCGCCTCGGCCGCGATGTCGTAAAACGCAAGGATAAGCTTGATCATGTGAAGCTGCTTATTAAGGCTCGTATAGGTGTCGATCTCGTGGAAAGCGAGCTGATGCAGAAAGTCCTCGCGTATAGACCTTGAGGTTTCGAGCTTCAGACGGTCCTCGGAGGAGAGGGCGTCTATACCGACGAGCTTTACTATTTCCTCAAGCTCCGCCTCGTCCTGCAGAAGGCGCATCATTTTTGTCCGAAGCTCCATCCACTCGGGAGACACGTTGTCGGTGAACCACTTGCTGAGCAAGTCGACATAAAGTGAATAGCTGGTGAGCCAGTTAATGGCGGGGAAGTGACGCTTGTAGGCAAGCCCGGCGTCCAGGCCCCAGAAAACCTTCACTATGCGCAGCGTGGCCTGCGAAACGGGCTCCGAAATATCTCCGCCGGGAGGCGAAACCGCTCCGATAACCGATAAGGCGCCCTCGCGCTCGTCGGAACCGAGGGAGATGACCCTGCCGGCCCTTTCGTAAAACTGCGCAAGCCTGCTTCCGAGATATGCGGGATAGCCTTCCTCGCCGGGCATCTCCTCGAGGCGGCCGGACATCTCGCGCAGCGCCTCGGCCCAGCGGGAGGTCGAGTCGGCCATCAGCGCGACCGAGTAGCCCATGTCCCTGAAGTATTCGGCTATCGTTATTCCCGTATAGATGGACGCTTCACGCGCGGCGACGGGCATATCCGAAGTGTTGGCGATGAGAACCGTTCTTTCCATGAGGGATTTGCCGGTATGCGGGTCAATGAGCTCCGGGAACTCCAGAAGCACGTCCGTCATTTCATTTCCGCGCTCGCCGCAGCCTATATATACGACTATGTCTGCCTCGGCCCACTTGGCGAGCTGGTGCTGGGTGACCGTTTTGCCGCTGCCGAAGGGTCCGGGTATGGCGGCGACGCCGCCCTTGGCTATCGGGAAAAGGCAGTCCACCACGCGCTGGCCCGTGATCAGGGGCTTGACGGGCGGGAGCTTCTGGCTGTAAGGCCTGCCCTTTCGGACGGGCCATTTCTGCATAAGGCTTATTTTAACCTCGGACTTTCCGGTATCCACCACGGCCACTGTGTCCGTGACGGTGAATTCTCCCTTTTCTATTTTGACCAGCCTGCCGCTTACTCCGGGCGGAACCATTATCTTGTGGAGCACCACGTCCGTTTCCTGAACGGTGCCGAGGATGTCTCCTCCGACGACCTCGGCGCCCGCCTTGAGGACGGGCTGGAAGGGCCATTTGCGGTCCCTTTTGAGAGAGGGGACGTCTATGCCCCTCGAGAGGTTGTTGCCGGAAATGCGCTTTATGTCATCGAGAGGACGCTGTATGCCGTCGAAAATACTGCCGATAAGCCCCGGCCCCAATTCAACGCTCATGGGTTCGCCTGTGGATTCGACGGGCTCTCCGGTACCGAGTCCGGAGGTCTCCTCATATACCTGTATGGAGGCCTTGTCGCCGTGCATCTCTATTATTTCGCCTATGAGCCGCTGCCTGCTGACGCGGACAACGTCAAACATATTTGCGCTGCGCATGCCTTCCGCTATTACAAGAGGTCCTGATACTTTTAATATTGTACCGCTGCTCAAACTTTGCACCTCATTCCTAATTCAATATATCTGAGCCGACGGCTCTCTCTACCGCTTTGCTTACGTT